>DIST01000037.1 GCA_002421645.1 Flavobacterium sp. UBA6203 | reverse complement strand
CATTTGATGTGTATAAAGGAGAAATATTTGGCTTTTTAGGTGCTAATGGAGCTGGAAAAACAACAGCAATGAAAATGCTTATTGGAATTTCAAATCCTACTTCTGGAGAAGCTAATGTAGCAGGTTTTGATGTGCATACACAATCCGATAAAGTCAAAAAAAGCATTGGATACATGAGTCAAAAATTTTCGATGTATGACGATTTAACAATTAAAGAAAACATTACTTTTTTTGGTGGCATTTATGGTTTATCTAAAGCAACAATTAAAGAAAAAACTACTAAGCTTTTAGATGAATTGGAATTGCAAAGTGTTGCCAATAATTTGGTAGGCTCATTACCTCTGGGTTGGAAACAAAAATTGTCTTTTTCTGTGGCTTTATTGCATGAACCAAAAATTGTTTTTTTAGACGAACCAACTGGAGGAGTTGATCCTATTACAAGAAGACAATTTTGGGAAATGATTTATACACAAGCCTACAAAGGAACTACCATTTTTGTCACTACACATTACATGGACGAAGCCGAATATTGTGACAGAGTTTCTATAATGGTTGATGGCACAATTGAAGCTTTAGACACACCTAAAAAACTAAAAGAAAAATTTCAAGTAGATTCTATGAACGAAGTTTTCTTAAAACTCGCTCGTAACATAGAATAATGTAAAAGAAAGAAAAATGAAAAGATTTAAAGGCTTTGTAAAAAAAGAATTCTTCCATATTTTTAGAGATAAACGCTCCTTGTTTATTCTATTTGGAATGCCTATCGCTCAAATTTTGTTATTTGGTTTTGCCATTACTAATGAAATTAATAACGTAGATATTGCAATTTTAGATCAATCTAAAGATACTGAAACGCAAAAAATTATTCAAAAAATTAAAGCATCTCCCTATTTTAATGTTGAAAATCAAATAGAAAGTGAGACAGCCATTGAATCCGAATTTAAGAAGGGAAAAATTAAAGCTGTATTGATTTTTGAACCCAATTTTAGTAAAAATTTAGAAACAAAAAAAGTAGCTTTAATACAAGCTATTACAGATGCAACTGAACCTAATGTTGCTAATACCATTGCAAATTATACTACTTCAATTATTCAGAATTATCAAGCGCAAAAACCTCAAGTTAGTACCAATCAAATAAAAGTAGAGGTGCAGTCAAGAATGCTCTACAATGCTGAACTTAAAAGCGTTTTTAATTTTGTACCTGGAGTTATGACTGTGATATTGATGTTGGTTTCTGCCATGATGACCTCTATATCTATAACGCGTGAAAAAGAATTAGGCACCATGGAAATATTATTAGTTTCTCCGTTAAAACCTTTTCAGGTAATCATTGGCAAAGTATTTCCATATATCTTTTTGTCGGTTATTAATGCTATTGTCATTTTACTTTTAGGTTATATAGTGTTCAAAATGCCAATGAATGGCAGTTTATTTTTATTAGCTTTTGAAAGTATTTTATTTATCGTAACAGCACTTTCTTTAGGAATACTAATTTCAACTGTTTCAGATTCACAACAAACAGCCATGATGCTGTCGTTAATGGGGTTAATGTTACCTGTAATCATATTATCAGGTTTTATTTTTCCAATAAATAGTATGCCATTACCCATGCAAATTATGAGCAACATTATTCCTGCAAAATGGTTTATTGTCATCGTAAAAGCAATCATGCTAAAAGGTGCTGGCATCCAATATATTTGGAAAGAAACACTAATTTTAATTGGAATGGCATTATTGTTTATTAGTTTAAGTATCAAAAAATATAAAATTAGATTAGAGTAATTTTTAAACAAATAACAAAGGAATTCACTGATGAAAACAATATTATTTATTATACAAAAAGAGTTTAAGCAAATTTTTAGAGATAAAAGTATGTTGCGACTCATATTAATATTACCTATTTTACAATTATTAATATTATCAAACGCAGCTACATTTGATGTAAAAAACATTGCTATTACATTTGTAGATAATGATCAAAGTACTGATTCGAGAGCTTTGATAAATTCCTTTACTGCCTCATCCTATTTTAATGTTACCAATTCCTATTTTTCTGAAAAAGAAGCTTTAGAGGAAATCCAAAAAGGAAAAACAGATATTGTAATAAACATTCCTGCCAAATTTAGTCAAAGACTACAAAAAGAAAAAAAAGCAAGTGTTTCTGTGAGTATTAACGCCATTGATGCTGCAACTGCTGGTGTCGAAAATGTATATATTTCTCAAATTTTAAATAGTTATAATCAAAACATTCAGCTTACATCAAACTATAGTGCTACAGATAAAGAAATTGCACAAAATATTACTGTTATTCCTTCCTTTTGGTATAACAATACCTTAAATTATAAAACCTTTATGGTACCCGGTATTTTAGTTTTATTGGTTACAATGCTCATATTGTTTTTGTCTTCAATGAATATTGTTAGAGAAAAAGAGTTAGGTACTTTAGAGCAAATTAACGTAACACCTATTAAAAAATACCAATTTATTGTTGGTAAATTGTTTCCGTTTTGGATACTTGGTTTTGTGATTTTAACTATAGGATTATTTATTGCAAAAGTAGTTTTTAATGTTCCTATGTTGGGAAATGTTTTTTTAATTTATGGTTTTACAGCAGTATATTTATTGTTGATTTTAGGATTTGGACTCTATATTTCTAACAAAACAGAAACTCAACAACAGGCAATGTTCATTGCTTGGTTTTTTATGGTTATTTTCATTTTAATGAGCGGGCTTTTTACACCTATTGAGAGTATGCCTAAGTGGGCTCAAAATCTTACTTTATTAAATCCAATTCGTTATTTTGTTGAATTTGTTAGAATGGTTTTATTAAAAGGTGCTGGTTTTTTTGATGTATTAAATCATTTCATTATCATTTTTCTATTTGCTGTTTTTGTTAACGGTATGGCGGTTTGGAGTTATAAAAAAATGAACTAAAAAGGGAAAAATGGGAAACATAAAATTATCAAATAACGAATCTTTATTTATTAGAGGACCTCTTTCTCGTTTAAAAGAGTTGTTATTTACATTTAAAGTGCAATACAATTTTATTAAAGCTTTTAGAAAATTACATTTTGTTGGTCCTTGCGTAACAATTTTCGGTTCGGCAAGGTTTACTCCCGATTCTGAACATTATAAAAACGCAGAGAGAATTGGTGCAGAAATTTCAAAATTAGGGTTTACAATTATGACAGGTGGTGGTCCTGGTATTATGGAGGCTGCAAATAAAGGAGCTTTTGAAAATAATGGCTATTCTGTAGCATGTAATATTATTTTACCATTTGAACAAAAACCAAATCCATATTTACATAAATGGATTGATATTCCTTACTTTTTTGTTAGAAAGGTAATCTTGATGAAGTATTCGTATGCATTTATTGTAATGCCAGGTGGCGTTGGTACTTTAGACGAATTGTTTGAAGCTATTACTTTAATACAAACTAAAGTCGTTAAAGATTTTCCCATTGTAATTTTCGATTCCAAATACTACAAAGATTTATGCCATCACATTGAAAATTTAGCAGAAAATGGTAGCATCAGTAAAGAAGATTTAAAATTATTATTTGTAACCGATTCTATTCCAGAACTAATTAAACATATTGAAGAAAATTCTATAAAAAAGTTTGGATTAACTGAAAAAAAATATAAACCAAAATGGTGGTTTTTTGAAAAAAAAGTGTAAGCTATGAAAAAGTTATTATCTATATTCTTTTTAATTCTTTTATCCAGTTATTCTAAGGTTCAAGAATCTTATTCCTTAACCGTTAGAGTCTCTGAATTAAAAAATTCAACTGGAGTTGTACTTTTTGTGCTGTACAATAAAGATGGCTCTATACCCGATGATAAATTAAAAAAATATTATAGGAAAGAGATCGCACCCATCACAAAGAATTCAGCAACGTTGACATTTAATAATCTTCCTAAAGGAAATTATGCGGTATTCATACTACACGATGAAAATCAAAATAACAAAATAGATAAAACTTTTGTTTTACCTACTGAAGGAGTTGGCTTTTCAAATTTTCAAACCTTAAACTTAGCCAATCGTCCTAACTTTTCAAAAGCAAGTTTTCAAATAAAAGAAGATTTAATTAAAAGTATTAAAATTATTTACAAGTAATAAAGTAAAACTTTTTAAATGAGAAAAGCATTATCCTATTTTAAATAATTCAAACTATTAACAATATATAATCATGATGAAAAACAACATAGTATTGATTTTTGTTATTTTAATATCAAATAGTATATCTGGACAAACTAAATCAGATTCAATAAATTCTCTTAATTTAGAAAAAATTGCTCAAGTAAATCAAGGAGATAGTTATGTAACATTCCCATTTGATGTTGGAAATTTAGAACCACTTATGTTTGAAGCAAATGTAAGTCCGAGTTTTAAAATAAGACAACGAAAAGATTCAAGATTGATGGCGGTATTGACTTCTCAGATTATTATTAGAATGTATGATGAATATTCATATCCAGTAAAAACACCAAGCTATATACCTCAGCTATCGTTTTATTTTTTAACAGGTCATAAAAGTGCTACAAATAAACTTACTTTATTTGGAAAAATAGCACATCATTCTAATGGGCAAGATGGTGAATTTTATAATACAAATGGTGAAGTTAATTTGCAAACTGGGAATTTCGCAACAAATTTTGTAGAACTGGGAATTTTAAAGTCTTCTTATTCCAATCAACTTAAAGCGTTTAAATTTTTAAAAAGTTCTTTTGAAATTCATCCAAAAAGTTGGATGCTGAAAGAACTTCAAGGGCAATATAGCGGACTCCGATGGCATAATACTTTTTTGGCATATAAGCTTCCAATGAAAAATGATTTTAACAAAGAGCAAAAAGCTAATTTTTCTGTTAAAGCAGAAACTACTTGGATGTTAGACAATATAAATGATTGGGGTACTTTTAATTTGAATAGAATAAATGCAAGTTTAATTTTATATTATCATCCAAAATTTTTAGAAGACATTGGCTTTTTTATCCAATTTTACCACGGCTTAGATTATTATAATATCTATTTTCAAAACCAAATCAGTGTAATAAGATTTGGAATAATGACTGAAATTTTACGCTTTTAAAAGACAATAGTATGACTAAAAAAGAAATATATGTACAAAAAAGCTCCTCTGAAACGGAGCTTTTTTCAAAAGAAAAATTAGCACTTTCACTTGAGCGAAGTGGTGCTAATAAAGACGAAATTAAAACAATTTTAGATAAAATCAATATTGATATTTATGATGGCATAAGTACTAATGAAATTTACAAAAAAGCATTTTCTTTTTTAAAAAAAGTAAACCATTTAAGTGCATCCAAATACAGTTTAAAACGTGCAATTTTTGATTTAGGTCCAACTGGTTTTCCTTTTGAGAGATTGGTTGCTGCTTTATTAAGAGAAAAAGGATTCAAAACAAAAGTCGGTGTTATTTTAAATGGAGCTTGTGTAACACACGAAATAGATGTTTTAGCAGAAAAAGATGAAACAATTTATGCGGTTGAGTGTAAGTTTCATTCAGACCCAAGAGCCGTTTCAAACGTAAAAATTCCATTGTATATTAATTCACGATTTTTAGACATACAACAACATTGGAATATTATTTCTAAGAATTCGACACACTTAAAACAAGGTTGGTTAGTAACAAACACACGTTTTACCAAAGATGCTATTCAATATGGAGAATGTATTGGTTTATCATTAATGAGTTGGGATTATCCATCAGGAAGCAGCATTAAAAATAATATTGATTCTTTTCAATTATATCCAGTTACTACTTTGTTAAATCTAACAAAAGAGGAAAAATCAATATTAATATCTAAAAATATTATCTTAGTTAAAGAACTTAAAGAAAACATAAATATTCTGAAAATAATGAAAATTGATTCAAAAAGAATTTCAATTATAATTAACGAAACAAATTGTTTATGTAACAATTGAAGAAAGAATTACAGATTATTATAATTAAATTTTAAAATATTTTGAATTGTATCAAAAAATAAACAACCTTTTAACTAGTCTAAACGAACAATTAAATTTCACTAATTTAGAAATTGATGATCCTATAGAAAGAAGTGAAAATGCAATCGATATGATTGTAAATTCAATTGAAAAATTGAAAATTGTCTTTGAGAAAGAAAAGAATAAATCACAAGAGCTAGAAATTGAGTTCTTTAAAAATATCAAACCAAAATTCACATCAAAACTAATCTACTACAATGCCATATATAAAATTGAAACAAAGAAACCACACGGTGGAGAACGCATCATAAAAAAATACCTCAACAACGAACTTGAAAAACTTAAACGATATTTCGATAGCAATTTAGATTTTTATAGATACTATCGAACAGGAAGTAATTATTTGGATATTAAATATTTTACTAGAGGAAAATTTGATATAAAATTAGCTTTGGATAGTTTTTATTTTGAAGCCGACCGAACTTTTTCAACTTCACACGACTTTAAAGTAGCAAAAATTATGGCACACGATTTAATTCAAGTTTACTTGGAAGACAAGCTGTTAATTATGGAAAATAAAGAACCAAGAGAAAAATCACAAGTCAATCACAAGTTGAAACAAAATTGGACAGGTTCTAAAGTCGCATTAGTAGAGCTTTTATACGCTTTGCATACCGAAGGTGTATTCAATAATGGAACATCAGATTTAAAAGATGTAGCAGAATATTTCGAAACTGTTTTTAATATCGATTTAGGGCAGTATCACAGGACTTTCCTTGAAATTAGAATGCGAAAATCCGAACAAACTAAATTCCTCAATTCATTAAAAGAAAAATTAGTGAAACGAATGGAAAACACAGACGATTTGCTGTAACACCAATAAATACAATACTTTGAATAAAAATCTATCACAAGTCAATCACAACTTGTGATTTAAAACTATTCAAATACCACAATTTTGTACCATAACAATCTAAAACATACGTTATGGCAATCGAAGTTATCACTCGCGAAGACTTAAACGAATTTCGTAGTCTTCTTTTGAATGATTTAAAAGAAATCATTCAATTCAAACCGCAACAAACAAAACAGTGGCTCAAATCCAATGAAGTCCGCAAACTGTTAAACATTTCTCCCGGTACTTTACAAAATCTCCGTATCAACGGAACACTAACTTACACTAAAGTTGGTGGTATTATGTATTATGATAATTCAGATATTGATAAATTATTAAACGGAAACAAGGTAAATGCTTTACCTACTCTGTTCAAGTAATTACAATCCAAATGAATTACATAAAACACCTCACTGGTTTCTTTGAGAAAGTAGCCATTGATAAAACGCTAAATCCAACACACGTTAGCTTATACATTGCTTTATTCCAATTTTGGAACTGTAACCGCTTTAAAAATCCAATCAGCATTAATCGTGATGAAGTAATGAGAATAAGTAAAATCAGTTCCAAAGCAACTTATCATAAATGCCTGAAGAACTTGCATAGTTTGGGTTATATCAATTACGAACCATCATACAATCCATTCAAAGGAAGTCATGTCATTTTATTCAACTTTTCCGAAGATTTAAAACCGCTGCCAAAATCCGAAAGAAAACCAAAAAATGAACTTCTTTTTGAACAGGTCAATAAACAAGCTTTGAACAAGTCTTGTACCAGTAGTGAGACAGCTACTGAACAAGCAGTAGTACCTTCTATAAACTATATAAACAATACAAACACTTTAAACGATAAAAACGTTTCAAACTTGGAAATGCACACAAAAAATTTTGAAGAAATAAATAATTCAGATTTAAAAAACGAAGATGAAGAAAAAGAAAAAAGTTCCGCGAAAAAAGAAAAAGACGAAATTGGAAATTCCGATTTGTCATCCCGAGCGCAGTCGAGGGAACTCAATCCAACAATCGAACATGTCAAAACCTATTTCCAACAAAACAACTTTCCAGAACAAGAAGCTCAAAAATTCTTCAATTACTTCAAAAGTGTCGGTTGGCTAGTCGGAGGAAAAACACCAATGGTCGATTGGCAAGCAGCAGCACAAAATTGGATGATAAACGCACCAAAATTCATTTCAAATGCAGAACAACCCAACAAAGCAAAACAACTCAATACAACAACCGACAAAGACTATTCAGAGCCATTATAGTTATGATGAGGTAATTTCTTGGTTGGAAAGAAAAGGAGTTGAGTTATACGGAAATCATTTCAAAATATTAGAAACTGATTACCCAATCGTGTACAAACTAATCGCATATTTCTTAAAAGACGAACCAACTTGTTTTCAGTACGGCATAAACCTCAACAAGGGAATATTATTAACTGGACCAATCGGCTGCGGTAAAACCTCATTGATGAACTTAATGAAATACCTAACAGCCACAGAACATAAATTTTTCGTAAAACCTTGCAGAGATATAAGCTTTGAATTCATCCAGGACGGCTACCAAATAATCCACAAATACAGCATAGGCAAACTATACCAATCCGAACCAAGAACCTATTGCTTTGACGATTTAGGGACAGAAAATAATTTAAAGTATTTTGGAAACGAATGCAATGTAATGGCAGAAATTCTATTAAGCAGATATGATCTATTCATTTCAAAAAAACTCCAAACCCACATAACCACAAACCTATCGGCCACAGAAATAGAAAAATATTACGGCAATCGAGTTAGAAGCCGTTTACGTGAGATGGTGAACCTAATAGCATACGATAAATCAACACCAGATAAGAGATAATAAAGCTTTGCGGACTTTGTGCCTTCTTTGTGCTCTTTGCGGTTAAAAAAGAATAACATGAAAACTATAACCAACTTTTGGAACTACTTCCAACAAAACAACTTCGTTTTCCTACTCCTAAACGAAATCTCAAAAGACGAACTAAAAATCCATTTCGACAAACTAATCGAAATACTACATCAATACAACAAAGACCTAGACCTCATCATCAAAAACAAAAAAAATGGAGCAGAAATAATCATCACCGCAAATGGAAATCCTTATCTTTTCAAAGAAGTAGAATTACTAATCCATCATGCACCAGTAGTAGAACGTTGGAAAATAATTGCATTTCTCCAACCCGAAATGAATATAGAAAAATACGAAAACGGCACCGACAAACCGCTTGACTATTACGGCATCACATTACGTATAAGCGAAATGTATTTCATACCATTAGAAAACCCAAACAAACTAACCGATTTAGGAATAAAAGTGCTACTAAAAAACTACATAGTCCACAAAAACAACCCAAGACTTCGAGAAGTGATTTACGTTCACATCGAGCACTTAATTGGTGAAAAAGCATTTGCCAATGATATAGCATTTATTGCAATTGGGCAATTTGAAGGAGACGATGAAAACCAAATTGAATTATTCAATCTAAAATCTTACATCGATTATTGTAATTCTACATTAGAAATATGATTATTTTTGTAAATTAATGATTTACAATGATAACAGCAATAGAACAAGCACTTCAAAGATGTAATCCAGATAAATTTGCAAACTTATGTAGATTATATCTTGCATATCGTTTTCCAATAATTAATGCCACAGGTTTGGTAATTGGAAAGGAAAAATCTAAGAAAGGAACTCCTGATAATTTTATTTCAGATGGTGATAACTACATTTTTAACGAAGTTACAACTATTGAGAAAAAGCAATTAATAGAAAAACTTAAAGGAGATATTAGACATTGCTTTAATCAAAAGGATATTTCTCAAGAAAAAATTGTTAGAATTATTTTAATCTGCAATCAAGAAATTACAACAAAAATTCAGGAAGAATTAAATTTGTATAAAAACGAGATTAATAGATTTACAAAATTAGAAGTAATTGGATTAGATGCTTTAGCAACAATTATCTTTAGAGACTTTCCTTCTTTAGCCAAAGAAATAGGTTTAACAATTGATACAGGTCAAATTTTAGAAATGAGTGAATTCATTACTCAATATGAAAAATCTAAGTTCGCAACACCATTATCAAATACTTTTTATAACAGAACAGATGAATTAACAAAAGGTGAACAATTCTTAAACAAATCAGATTTTCTTTTAATTACAGGACAAGCTGGTGTAGGTAAAACAAAATTTTCATTAGAATTAGTTGAAAAATTCATACAAAGTAATTCTGATTTTATAGTTAAATACATTAGAAATAACAACCAATTAATTTGGGAGGATTTAAAAGTTCAACTAATTAAAAATAAAAAATATTTAATTGTAGTTGATGATGCAAATAAATTAAAAAGTAATTTATCATCAATTAT
>DIST01000061.1 GCA_002421645.1 Flavobacterium sp. UBA6203 | reverse complement strand
TACATTTTAATTCGGGTTTGGATTTGTTCTCACAAAGGTTGGTAACAATGTAATCATAATTCACAGCATACTCTAAAACCGGAAGTATTGGCTTCAGGAACATTAGCGCTGTTAATAAGATTAGAAATTGTTTCATGGGACAAATTTACAAGAAATAAAATTAGTACTTAATATGCTAAAGAAAATTTTATAGAAAATTTTAAAATAGATTTATACAAAGATGGAATTCTTTAAAAGAATTAATAAAGATTTTTTCTATAAAAAGTATTTTAAATAATTAATTTTGCATAACAATTGAATGAATTTTCATTATGTTTTAAGCACCTAAAAATGAATTCAAAATATTTTTACATCCTTATTTTATTTCTAATTAATTCTTTGGGATTCTCTCAACTGAAAACTATTAAGAACAAAACTACTTATCCCTTTTGGATTAATGTTCCCGAAAATGAAAATTCCAAAAAACAACCTATTTTAATTTTTCTTCACGGAAAAAGTCTTTCAGGAACCGATTTGAATCGTGTTAGACGTTATGGAATATTAAGAGCTTTGGATAAAGGAAGAAAAATTCCAGCAATTGTAATCGCCCCCCAATTAGCAAAAGGAAGTTGGAATCCAGATAAAGTCTTAGAAGTTTTAGAATACGTAAAGAAAAATTATAACGTAGACGAATCTCGAATTTACGTTTGCGGGATGAGTTTAGGCGGTTATGGAACGCTACATTTTGCTGGAAAATATCCTGACAAAATTACTGCTGCCGTAGCAATTTGTGGTGGAGGAAATGTTAAAGACGCGTGCAAATTAGCAACAATTCCTTTATGGATTCAACATGGTAATGTAGATTATATTGTTCCAATGTCGGAATCAAAAAAAATAGTAGAGGCTATAAAAAAATGCAATGAAAATGCAGATGTTACTTTTACCATTATAAAAGGTGGAAATCACAGCAATGTTGAACGCTTGTTTCATGAAAATGCCATATATGAATGGATATTTAAACAGAAAAGAGAGTAATTCAGTGGTTTCTCTTATCTTTGCTTCATGAATATCACATTACTTTCTTCTCCATTACAAGGTTTCACCGATTTTAGATTTCGAAACGCATTTCACAAACACTTTGGTGGCATTGATACGTTTTATTCTCCCTACATTAAATTAAATGGTAAATTAGTTGTAAAAGGTTCGTACGAGCGTGATATTCTTCCCGAAAACAACACTACTTTAGAGGTTATTCCACAAATCATTACAAATGATGCCGAAGAATTTTTATTTGTAGCAAAATATGTGCAACAATTTGGGTATAAAGAATTGAATTGGAACTTAGGATGTCCGTATCCAATGGTAGCTAAATGCGGTATGGGTTCTGGACTGATTAGCAATACTTCGCAAATTGAGTACATCTTAAAACGCGTTCACAATGAAACGAATATTGTTGTTTCAATGAAAATGCGAATGGGATATGATAATCCAACCGAAATTTTAGAGGTTTTTCCTATTTTAGATCAATATCCAATTAAAAATATTGCGATTCATGCCCGAATTGGAAAACAATTATATAAAGGCGGTGTAGATTTAGATTCATTTCAAAAATGCTTGGACCATACAAAGCATAAAATTTATTATAATGGAGATATTACTTCGGTAACTAAATTTAAAGAATTACAAGAACGATTCCCTTCCATAGACCATTGGATGATTGGTAGAGGTTTAATTGCCGACCCTTTTCTGCCGTCTATGATTAAAAACAACACGACAGAATATCCAAAAAACCGATTTGAGATTTTTGAAGCTTTTCATGATGAAATTTACAGAGAGTATGATGCCTATTTACAAGGCCCAACTCCTATTCGAATGAAGATGTTAGGTTTTTGGGAGTACTTTTCAGAATCTTTTTCTGATCCCCAAAAAACCTATAAAAAAATTAAAAAAGCAGGCAATGCCAAAAATTACGAAAAAATTGTCACAGAAATATTTAAAAACACTAAATAACTAATAATCAATTTTTTAACCTCTAAACAACCATTGTATATTCATCTAATCACTAGTCTTCATCAGTTATTAATAAAAACATAACGATTATTAATTATTTGTTTGACTTTAAATAATATTTCAATAATTTTATATGTATTTTAGTTGAATTAAAAAGCAATTATCATACTAAATTGTACACTCCTTCCACTGTAATTTTCAATTATTTGCCAAAAAAATAATTTTCTTCCCCTAGTAAAAGTAATAAACTAAACTTTTAATTAAAGAAATAAAATTATGAAAAAAGAAGGCTCATATAGAAAGCTAAATTTAGTATTAAATTTAATTTTCATTTTAAATTTTTCTGTTGTTTTATCTCAAAATCAAATAAAATATCAAGGTTTTGACAGTAGACCTGAGGATAATTGGAACTATAATTCGACGCTAAATTCTGGCTCAATTGGAGCAAATTCCTCGACCTATATTTCATCGCCAAATTCAATACGATTAGGAGGCTCAAGCAGTAGCACACCTGACGATCCTTACATAAGCTTTGACAACATCAACATTAGTAATTACACTAATTTAACCTTAAATCTATATTTTTCATCAAATGGAACTCCTGACGACAATGATGATTTGTTTTTAGATATTTCTTACAATAATGGCGTTTCATACACAACATCCATAAAGCTAATTGATGGAAAAACAAGTACTACTTCAGATGTTTATGCGTTTAATCATGCCGCAAGCGCTGGTAATACTGTAGGATCTCCCTATACATTTTCTATTCCAAATGGCAACACACAAGTTAAGATAAGAATTCGATTTGATGAATTAAATGGTTCAAATAATACCTCCGATTATTATTTCATTGACAATGTAAGTTTGTATGGAAATATTACAGGAAATCATTTAGAAATTCTTGGAACAAACAATAATGTAATACCACATAATGCCTCAGCTACCTCAAATTATGGAAGTGATTTTGGTGAAACTCAAATTATTTCTGATCCAGTTTCAAGAACTTTTAGTATTAAAAACATTGGTTCAAACACAATTAACTTAACAGGCACTCCAATCATACAAATAAATGGAAGTTCTGATTTTACAGTTATACAAAATCCAAATAGTAGTATAAATATCAACAATTCTAGTACTTTTCAAATACAATTTAATCCAAGTTCTATTGGGACTAAAACAGCACAAGTATCTATCGCAAGTAATAGCGATGATGTGAATCCGTTTTTGTTTGAATTAATAGGTAAAGGAATTCAAACTTTTTATGATAGTGACAATGACGGAATTTTCGACAACATTGATATAGATGATGATAATGACGGAATTAGAGACAATGTTGAAGAATCAAATTGCAATTCATTAAATGGAAATAAAGTAAACTATAAATTTCTTTATGAAACTTTTGGAGCTGGAAGTCGAACAACTATCAATACAACTTATAATGCACTAACAACTTATTGTTTTGAAGATGGAACTGTTGGAATAAACACTCCAGAATGTCCTAATCTAAACTTAACCGACCTAAATGATGGAAAATACACCGTTGGTTCATCAGCACAAATTGCTTCTTGGGCACCATCATATTGGCACATGGGTGGCGATCATACTGGAAACCCAAATGGAAGAATGGCAATTTTTAATGCGTCATACACTCCAGGTATTTTCTATACAGCAACCATTACAGGTGCACTACCAAACATCCCAATCACCTACAGTTTCTGGGTTTTAAACTTAGATAGAACTGATGCTCCTGGAATTGCAACTCGATTACGACCTGATGTACGAGTAGAATTTCGTGATATGAGTAACAACCTAATTACTTTTATTGAAACTGGAGATATTCCGCCTACTACAGCTGGAAATTTAGCTGGTGATTGGCAACATTTTACAGCAAACATTAACCTTAATGTCAGTGCATTTCAAGTAATTTTTATTAATAATGAAACAGGAGGATTAGGAAATGATTTGGCTTTAGATGACATTTTAATTTCACAAACGTTGTGTGATTTAGATGGAGATACTATTGCCGATGTGTTTGATTTAGATTCTGACAATGATGGAATTCCAGATGTGGTTGAAGTAGGGTTAGGCAATTTATCTGATGGAAAAGCTTATTTGCACCAATGGGTTGATAGCAATCAAAACGGAATGCACGATGTAGCAGAATCTAATATTATTCCTGATAACGATGGCGATGGCGCTCCTAATTATTTGGATTTAGATAGTGATAATGATAGTGTTTTTGACGTAGATGAATCTTGGGCTGGAAATATAAATGCTTATGCAGGCTATGAAAATGGAGATGGCGACATTAATGGTGATGGCGCAGGAGATGGCTTAGAAACAGAAGATTTTAGAAACAAAGATACAGATGGAGACGGCACCCTAGAAGGTTTTGGTGACGGAATTTTAGATATTTATGATTATGCCTTTAATGTTTATGGAAATAATAATCAAGGTACTAATTTAGCTCCTTTTGTTGATTATGTTAAAGATACCGATAGCGATGGAATTCCTGACTATTTAGATGTAATGTCAAACGGAGTAACTTTTGATATTTCACACACCCTTTACGCTAGTTTAGACACCAATAACGATGGAATTATTGACGGAACGACAGATACCGATGGTGATGGAATTTTAGACGCTTTTGATACCAATAATACTGTTTTTGGTTCACCTAGAAATTTAGAACGAAAATTATTCATCGAATTTGATGGTAGAAATGATTATGCAACTGACAACAACGTTATAACCAATTGGCCAAATGCTTCATTAATGGCTTGGATCAATATCAACTCTGCATTTTCTTCTGAAGGAATTGTAGCAGGTCAAGACAAATTTTACATTAAAATAAATAATTCCAAAGAAGTAGAAGTAGTTGCTAACGGAACAATGTTAAGCAATAATTTGGCTCTAAATTCGGCACAATGGATTCATATTGGTGCGGTTTACGATGGTCCAAACGAACTATTAAAATTATATATTAATGGCGAAATGGTAAATAGCACATCTATTTCTGGAAATATATCAGATACTTCCCTTTTTACCATTGGAAAAAACTCAATCACTAATACACAATTTTTTAAAGGTAAAATTGATGAAGTTCGCCTATTTAATATAGCATTAACCGATTCCCAATACCAAAAAGTGGTGTACCAAGAAATTCAAGATAATAATAGTATAACTCGTGGAACTATTATCCCTAAAGACATTCCAAGTTTGCCATGGATCAATCTTGTTCGCTACTTTAGATTGGACAATTATAAAGACGATGTAATTGATAATCACACAACCTCAACAATAGATACAACTCCTGGCGCAAAAATATTTAATGTAAAAACAATTGCCGTTCAAGAAGCGCCAATGCCATTTGTAACAGAACAAACAGGTGATTTTCCAACAGCCATAAACTCAGTTTCAAAGGAAATTCGTGGATTAGATATTACCGATTATGATTGGTCAATTGTTCATGTAAAACACAATATCAATTCAAATACAAATCATATCGATTTAGGAATGATTGTAGATTCAAACGTTCTAATTGACGTTACTAATGACACCAAATTACAAAATGATTGGTACTTAAAATTAGATGGTACAATTGATTTAGTTAATTATTCACAATTACTTCAAACAGCAGATAGTGATTTAGATCCTACAAGTATTGGTACTATTGAAAAAGACCAAAAAGGAACTGGAAATTTATACAATTACAATTATTGGTCATCACCTGTTAGCTCTATTGCAAGCATTACAAATAACAACACTGGATTTACTGTTGGAAGTATACTTCGAGATGGTACTAATGCTGCAAATCCTCAAAATATATCATGGATTTCAGGCTACGATGGTGCTCCAAACCCAATGCAATTAGCTCGATATTGGTTATATAAATTTATTAATCTTACTTCAGAATATGCCAATTGGCAACAGATTAACGAAAACACTATACTCCAAACAGGTCAAGCCTACACAATGAAAGGAAGTGGAATTGTGGCCCCTCCAAATATTCAACCTCAAAATTATGTTTTCACTGGAAAACCAAATAATGGAATAATAAATCATACTGGAATTCTAATCGGAGTTAACAACATTAACTTAATTGGAAATCCGTATCCTTCTGCGCTTGATGCAAATGAATTCATTATTAATAATTTAAGTGCAATCACTGGAACTTTATATTTTTGGGAACATTATGCTTCAAACAATACTCACGTTTTAGCAGGATATCAAGGAGGTTATGCTGCTCGAAATTTAGTTGGTGGTGTTCCTCCCGTTTCACCTGCATTAATTAGCGGATTAGGCTCAAGCTCAAGAATTCCGGGAAGATATATCCCTGTTGCACAAGGATATTTTGTAAAAGGTAATGCTAGTGGTGGTCAAATTATATTTCAAAACAGTCAAAGAAAATTTGTAAAAGAAACCAGTTTAAACTCAAATGAAATGTTTAAACAACAAAACGCAAAAGTGAGAACTGAGAATGGAAATGAAGATGAAAATCCTGATAATTTTACCCGAATAAGATTAGGATATGTTGGTAGTACAAATTTTCATCGACAACTCTTAATTGGATTTATGAACGAAAATGCAGACGATGGTTATAATTTAGGATATGATGGAGAAATAATCGATGTTCAACCTGATGACGCCTATTTTCAATCAGGAAACTATAAATTAGTTATTCAAGGTGTTGGATATTTTAACATAAATGCCATTTATCCGATAACTATAAAATCTAGTCAATTAGGAAGTGTTAGTTTTATATTTGAAGGTGTTGAAAATTTAGACCTAAATCAACCCATTTATATACATGACAATGTTACAAATAGCTATAATGATATTCGATTAACAAATTATAGTGTTACAATTCCAGCAGGAACTTTAAATAATAGATTCTCGCTACGTTTTTCAAACCAAACACTTTCCAACAATACTCAAGAAAGTATTGAGAATGTTGTATTTTATAATTCTGAATATCATAGTTTAGAAATTATTAATTCGAAGAATAATGAAATCAAAGAAGTCATTTTATTTTCAATACTTGGACAAAAAATAAATACTTGGAAAGTAAACAGCTTTGAAAACTATATCAAACTACCAATTAAAAACATTGCAACTGGTGTTTATATTGTAAAAATTAAAACTAATGAAGGCAAATACTTCAGTGAAAAAATTATGATACGTAATTAAATTTTGAATCGATCGCCTATTTTTTTTCCAATAAGATAGGCGATGGTTATTCCTAAAATTAAAATCCAAAGATTCATAAAGATATAAAAAGTGTAAGCCATTGGATTTTCAGTTGAATTGAAGCAATAACTTTCAATTAGAAAACAAAACTGAGTCGTTTCTTTAGAAAATAAAGACAACGCAAAACTCATCAAAAAAGTAATTCCAATCGCCGACAAAACATAAACTACGTTTTTATTCATCGGTTTTTTACCGGTTGGAGCAAATACATTTCGTTCCGCTTCAGTACGTTTGTTATTCTGAAGGGACCAAATTACTTTTTTAGCTTCGTCGTCTACATTCATATAAAAATCAATTACAAGTTCAAGGGCAAAATCAAGTTCAAGTTCAAAAAACAATTACAAATTCAAGAAAGTGAAACGCTCTTTGTAGCTCTACTCAACACAATCAAAATTAAAAAAAACTCAGCGAATCTCGGTGTAATTTTAACGCAAAGGCACAAAGTTTTTCGCAAAGCACGCAAAGTTATTTTTAGAATTTTTAAGATTACTTAAATCTGTGTTCCTAATATTAATAATTGAAACGCTCTATGAATCTCTTTCAACACAATCAAAATCAAAAAAAAAACTCCAAGAAGCTCTGTGTAAAAGAGACGCTTTCAGCGTGACAAGTTTGCGCATAACAAAGTTCAGCTATTAATTATTGCAATAAAGTAACTAATGTTGCAAAGTCCACTTTTTGTTGTTCGCCAGTAGCTAAGTTTTTCAACCCAAATTCTTCACGCTCTATTTCCGATTCCCCTACAATTACTGCAAATGGAATTCCTCTTCTGTCTGCGTGTTTGAATTGTTTGTCGATTTTTGATTTATCTGGATATAATTCGACTTTGATTCCTTTATGGCGTAATTTTCCAATAGCTTTCATCGCATATAAAGCTTCTTTATCACCAAAGTTTAAGAACAACGCTTTTGATGTGGCTAAAACAGCCTCTGGAAACAAACCAACTTCTTCCATTACCAAAGCAATTCGATCTAAACCAAATGAAATTCCTACACCCGACATGTTTTTCAATCCGAAAATCCCTGTCAAATCATCATAACGACCACCGCCACCAATCGAACCCATTGCCACACCTTTTGGCGCAGCGACTTCAAAAATGGCTCCTGTGTAGTAATTTAAACCACGCGCTAATGTAACATCTAAATCCAAGAAAGCGGTTTGTAAGCCTAAAGTGGTAACGTTATCACAAATGAATTGCAACTCGTTAACTCCTTTCATTCCTTCTTCTGAATTAGCAAGTAAATGTGCTAATTTTTCTATTTTTTCGTTGATTGTTCCTGTGAAATTGAACAATGGTTGTACTTTTTCAATTGCGGTTTCCGAAATGCCTTTTTCTAACATTTCTTTTTTCACGCCGTCCTCACCTATTTTGTCTAATTTATCTAAGGCTACCGTAAAATCAATCAATTTATCCGAAGCGCCAATTACCTCAGCAATTCCTGATAAGATTTTACGATTGTTAATCTTAATGGTAACGCCACCTAAACCTAATTGCGTGAAAACCGAGTCATACAATTGCACCAACTCCACTTCTTGCCAAAGCGAATTCGAACCCACCACATCGGCATCACATTGATAAAACTCTCTAAAACGTCCTTTTTGAGGTCGATCTGCACGCCAAACCGGTTGAATTTGGTAACGCTTGAACGGAAACTCAATTTCGTTTTGATGTTGCACTACATAACGCGCAAAAGGAACGGTTAAATCGTAGCGAAGGGCTTTTTCGGAAATTTTTGATCCACTATTTTTATAATCTAAAGTTTTACTTTCTAAATAAGCATTATAAAAATCTAAAAAGATATTTTCTTGCTTAAAGACCATCTCTTCAGGACTTTCTTTTTCTAAATCACATTCGTCACTATTAATAAAATTTAGAATTTCATTTTCTTTACTAATCAAAAACTCTGAAATTATTTTATTGTTTGAAAAATCATTTTCAAACATATATTTCAATCCAAAATCTAACTTTTCTAAAAAAAGATTATGCGAATAATTCGCAATATTTTTTTTCAATCCATTTATAAGTCCAGTAACAAGCAAATTGAATTTTACCGATAGAAAAGCATTATTACGAATATCAGCCTTTAAATCTTTAAAATAATCTCCCGAATTCAAAATCTTAAAAATCAGTCGATCGCCTTCTTCTCCATATTTTCCCATTAAGGTTTCAGAATTTTCAAACGAAGGTGTTTCAATAGGTTGAAAGCCAAATTTCTCAAAATTGGTTTTTATCGTACTGAAAATATAATTGCGTTTCGCCACTTCTGCTGGTGAAAAATCTCTTGTTCCTTTTGGTATGCTTGGTTTTTGTGCCATTTTAAATTTAGAATTTAGAATTTAGAATTCTGAAAATGAGAAATCTAAAAAATAATTTATTTATTATTAATTCTGCTTTTTGTGTTTTTTAAGGTTGTTACAAAAATTGCAGTTAATTCATTTGCTTCATTTAGGAGTTCATTCAACACTTTATTATCAACAACATTTAATTCTTGAAGAACTTCTAACCAAAAATGAGATTCATCTGTTTCTTCTAAAACAATATTCATCTTTGACAAATATTCATTATCACTTCTTGCTCGTAATGAAGCTCTGTAATTTGCCCCAACAGAACTCCCAGATTTTCCCAATTGATTTGCAATAATTCTTGTAGAATTTTTCATTGGTAAATTATCTACCAAATTCAAAATTGAAATTGTAAATGATTTTGTTCGCTTCTTTAAGTCAAATTCTTTCATTAGCCAATTATTTTCATGCAAATATCGAATATATTTAGCAGTATTAAAAATCAATTCCGAGATTTAAAATTTCAGAATTTCACTTTCTAAATTCTAAATTCTAAATTCTTACTTTTTATGTGTAACATTTTACTCTTACTTTAGTCTTATAGTCATGGTAGGATTATTTAAGGAAAATACAAAAATTGCGCTTGATTCCATTAGAAGTCAGGCTTTGCGTACTTCATTAACAGTAATGATTATTGCTATTGGAATCACGGCTTTAGTTGGGATTCTTACGGTAGTTTCAGCGCTAGAGAATACAATTTTAAAAGATTTTGCTTCTATGGGAGCGAATACTTTTTCTATAAGTCAATATGATTTTTCGTCTGAAATTAATCAAAACGATACCGAACAACGTGTCAATCCTATCATCAGTTACCCTGAAGCTAAGGCTTTTCAAGATAAATTTAATTTTCCGTTTACTACCACATCGTTATCATTTACAGCAGGCTCGGCGGTTGAAGTGAAATATGGAGAAAAAAAGACCGATCCAGAAATTTCTATCGTTGGTGTGGATGAAAATTTTTGTCCGAATAAAGGTTTAGAAGTTGTAAAAGGTAGAAATTTCAATTCCTTTGACATAGCAAACAACAATTACGTTTGTGTTTTAGGTTCGGATTTTGAAAAAGGATTGTTTGAAAACATCAATCCGTTAGACAAAACCATTTCAATTCGTGGTGCCAAATTTAAAGTGATTGGGGTTTTGAAAGAGAAAGGTTCTACTTTTGGAAACAGTCAAGATTTACGTGTTTTAATTCCAACACAAGTGGCGCGTTCACTGTTTTCTGCTCCAAACATTAACTACGATTTAGATGTTATGGTTACCAATGAAGGTTTGCTGGATGAAGCGGTTGATGATGCCATTATCACAATGCGAAGAGTTCGCAAACTAAATCCAATAGAAAAAGATAACTTCGGAATAGAACGAAGCGATGATTTAATTCAAACCTTACTTTCTAATACAGCTGTTTTGGGAATTTCGGCATGGGTAATTGGAATTATTACCATTTTTGGTTCTTCGATTGCCTTAATGAACATCATGTTGGTTTCTGTTACCGAAAGAACGCGAGAAATTGGAGTTAGAAAATCACTTGGTGCGAAACGAAGTACGATTGCGTGGCAGTTTTTTACCGAAACTTTGATTATTGGTCAAATTGGAGGAATTGTTGGTATCATTTTAGGAATTTTAATTGGATTTGGAATCGCATCAGCTATTGGATTCGCTTTTACAACACCTTGGATGGCAATTATATGGGCTTTTATAGTAACTTTTGCCGTTACAATACTTTCTGGATTAATTCCTGCAATAAAAGCTTCGAAATTAGATCCAGTGGAAGCGTTGAGATATGAATAAAAAGTTAACCACAAGGAACACGAAGAAGGCACAAGGTTCACAAGGTTTTTAAATTATATCTACGTGGGACTTTGTGAAAAAACTTTGTTAAACTTTGTGCTACAAACCTAAATCGAACATCTAATCATTCGATCATTACCGTAAATATCTTTTTTCAATTCAACATTTTTGAAGCCTAAATTTTGTAATAATTCAATGGTTTCTTTTCCTAAATATTGATTGATTTCGAAGAATAATAATCCGTTTGGAGTTAAGTTTTTCAGTGCTAATTGTGCAATTTTTCTATAAAAAAGTAATGCATCAGTATCTTCTACAAATAGCGCTAAATGTGGTTCGTAGTCTAAGACATTTTTTTTGATTTCTTCTTTTTCTAAATTACGAACATAAGGTGGATTGGAGACGATGATATTGTAAGGTGATGGGTGATGGGTGATGGGTGATTGGAGTTGAGATAAATCTTCCACTTCTAATATGTTAGCTTGAATAAAATTAACATCAACTTTATTTGAAACTGCATTTCTTTTAGCCACTTCTAATGCTTTTTCGGAAACATCAATTGCCGAAACATTGGCTTGAGGTAAATTAGTTTTTAATGAAATCGGAATACATCCTGTTCCTGTTCCAATGTCTAAAATGGTAAAAGGTGTTGGGTGTTGGGTTATGGGTGAATTCAAAATCCATTCAACAAGTTCTTCCGTTTCTGGTCTTGGAATTAATGTGTTTTCATTGACTTCAAATTGCAAACCGTAAAACCACGCTTCTCCTGTGATGTATTGAATGGGTTTTTCTTGTTGTAAATCCACTAAAATTGTATTCCACTTTTCAATTGCTGCATCTGAAAGTTCAAAATTCGGATTCAAAGCAACGTCTACTCGCTTTAAATTATGCAAATATTCGGTTAGAATGAAAAAGTAACTTTCAATTTCTTGTTCGTCTTGGATATTTTTTAAAGAATCGAAAAAGTGGGTTTTGTATTGTTTTAGTAGCATAAGCTAAATTGGTCTTAATTCTTAATACTGAAATCTTAATTCTACAAATTCTTAGTCATCCAAACTTCACAACTGTTATGACCGGTATTTCCCATTGGACCCTCGATATTTTCAAAACCTATTCGTTTGTATAATTTTTGAGCGGTTGTCATGAAAGATAAGGTTTCTAAATAACAGATTTCAAATCCTTGTGTTTTGGCATATTCTAAACATTTTTCAATGATTTTTTCCGCATAACCAGTTCCTCTGATTTCAGGAGCAAAGTACATTTTTTGCAATTCACATACAGTTGCATCTGTATTTTCTAGAGGTGCAACTCCGCAACCTCCAACTACTATTCCCTCTTTTTCCACAACATAATATACAGAACGTGGTGCTTGATATACTTCGTATAACGTATCTAAAATGGGATCTGCATAAGCTGTCCCTACTTTTGGCGCATCTAATTCATGAAAAATATCACGAATTACTTTAGCAATCGACTCATTATCTTTTTGTTGGATTTCTCTAATTAACATAGCATTTTTATTGTTGGGTAAAAGTACGTAAATTGGTAGAATCGATTATTAATTCTATTTAAAAATACTACTTTTGTATTATGACGACACACGAATTTTACATGAAACGCTGTATTGAACTCGCCAAAAATGGTTTGGGAACCACGTATCCTAATCCGTTGGTGGGAAGTGTAATTGTGCACGAAGGTAAAATTATCGGAGAAGGTTGGCACAAAAAAGCAGGCGAACCTCATGCGGAAGTCAATGCTGTGAATTCAGTAAAAGATAAGTCGTTATTGAAAGAAGCTACAATTTACGTGAGTTTAGAACCGTGTAGTCACTTCGGGAAAACGCCTCCATGTTGCGATTTAATCATTGCAAATGAAATTCCAAATGTAGTTATTGGAACAGTTGACCCTTTTGCAAAAGTGGCGGGGAACGGCATTAAAAAACTAGTCGAAAGTGGTAAAAATGTAACCGTTGGGATTTTAGAAGACGAATGCAACGAACTCAACAAACGTTTTTTCACCTTTCATCAAAAGAAAAGACCTTATATTATTTTGAAATGGGCGGAAACTGCTGATGGTTTTATTGCTCCGATTTCGAGAGAAGAAAAAAATCCTGTTTGGATTACGAATCAATACTCAAGACAATTGGTTCACAAATGGCGTTCTGAAGAACAAGCTATTTTAGTAGGAACAAATACTGTTTTAGACGATAATCCAAAATTGGATGCACGTGATTTTTCAGGAAACAATCCAATTCGAATTGTGTTGGATAAATCAGGAAAAATTTCTGAAAAGTATCATGTTAAGAATGATTCCCAAAAAACAATTTTTATTACGGAAAGCGAAAATTTCATTTCAACTGAAAATTGTATCTATGAAAATGCTATCTTTGATATTAACCTGATTCCTTCAATTTGTACTATTTTATATCAAAACGACATACAATCTGTAATTATTGAAGGTGGTTCTAAAACGTTGCAATCTTTTATTGAGATGAATTTATGGGATGAAGCACGAGTTTTTATTGGACAAACAACATTTCAAAACGGCACATTAGCCCCTGCCTTTTCCGGAAATTCGGTTGCTGGTTTTGACATAATGAATGATGAACTTAAAATTTTCAAGAATTATGATTGAGGCGATTATTTTTGATTTTGGCGATGTTTTTATTGATTTAAATAAACAAGCTATTGAAACAGAATTTAAAAAACTCGGTTTAACCGCTTGGCATGACGATTTGGATGCTTTGAATAAACGATACGAAATTGGGAAAATTGACGAACTCGAATTCATGCAAGGTTTTCAAAAGCATCTTCCAAATGCAGATTTACTTGAAATTAGAGCCGCTTGGAATTCTATTTTGGGCGATTTCCCTCTATATCGATTGGAATTTTTACAAATGATTTCTTCAAAATACCGTTTATTTCTTTTAAGCAATACCGATCATACTCATATTGAAAAATTTGAACATGTTGAAGGTCAAACTTTCGCAAGAGATTTTTATAGTTGCTTTGAAAAAGTATATTTCTCTTATGAAATTGGCTTAAGAAAACCTGATGAAAATGCGTTCAAATACGTTATTAACAATCATAATTTAAACCCAAAAAAAACATTATTCATCGATGACAAAAAAGAAAACACAGATATTGCAGAAAAACTAGGCTTTAAAATTTGGAACATCCAACCTGGAATTGAAGATATCACCCAACTATTCGATAAAAAAATAATTTAAACCATTGTGATTTATTTACTGCTGAGCATTTTATTTAATGCCGTACTTTTTGTTATAATTAAACTATTCGCCAAATTCAATATTGATGCCTTACAAGCTTTAGTGGTAAATTATTTTATTGCGTTTTTGGTGGGGCTTTTCTTTTTAGATTCGAGTATTGTACCAACTGAAATTATCAACGAAGATTGGTTTAAAGGAAGTATTCTTTTAGGTTTTGTTTTTATCTCTACTTTTTATGCTACCACATTAACTTCGCAACGAAACGGACTTTCGGTGGCTTCGGTGGCTTCTAAAATGTCGGTAATAATTCCTATTACATTAGGTGTTATTTTATACAACGAACAACTTGGCTTTATTAAGATTATTGGAATTCTATTAGCCTTAGTGGCAGTATATTTTACTTCAAAAAAAGAAACTGGAGAAGTACAACAAGCTTCCAACCTACTCTACCCTATTTTAGTTTTCTTTGGTGCTGGAACTATTGATGCGAGTTTAAAATACTTACAAACGTTTCATGTTCCTTCAAATAAAATTGGTTTATTTTCGTCTGTTACTTTTTTCTGTGCTTTTAGTGTGGGAATACTAACGATAGTATTTCTAATCCTTAGAGGAAAAATTCAATTTTCAGGAAGAAATATTTTAGGCGGCATTGCATTGGGTTTACCTAATTATTTTTCATTGTACTTTTTAGTCAAAATGTTAGAAGCAAAAGCATTTGAAAGTGCTACTTTATTTACGATTCACAATATTGCTATCGTAATTGTTTCTACCTTTGCAGGGATCCTTTTCTTTAAAGAAAGAATTTCTATTCGCAATGCTTTCGGAATAGGATTAGCATTATTTGCCTTATTTTTAGTTACCTATTAAAATGGATTTTCCAGAAAAAGACACGTATAAAACTATTGCAGCAGCTTCAGAAGAAGTATTATACAAAGAAAAGAACAGCAAATTCTTTGGCTACGCTTTTCCTGTAACTACCGAAGAAGAAATCAAAGAAATTTTAGAGCGCTTGCGAAAAGAGCATTTTTCGGCTCGTCATTGGTGTTATGCCTATCAAATTGGTACAGAAAAAATTCAGTATCGAGCAAATGACGACGGAGAACCGAATAATAGTGCCGGAATGCCTATTTACGGCCAAATTCAGTCATTTGAAGTTACGAATTTGTTGGTAGTAGTAGTTCGCTATTTTGGAGGCGTAAAACTAGGAGTTGGTGGATTAATTTCTGCTTACAAGATTGCAGCCCAAATGGCATTGGAAAATTCTGAAATTGTAGAACGAACTATTGACAAACATTTTATTATTTCTTTTGGGTATGCCAATATGAATAAAGTGATGCGCATAATCAAAGAAAAAAATCTACAAATCGTTTCTCAAAAAATGGAAATGGATTGCGAAATCGAAATTTCAATCCGAAAAAAAAATGTCCAAAACTTATTGGACACTTTTGAAAATTTATACGAAATAAAACTAATCGAAATTTAAACTTCAAGAAACGAATTTATCTTCTCAGAAACATAACTTGGTGGCAAAATTGGACGCCCCGTTTTCATATCTACAAAAACTAACATGGAATAACCCGTTGTTAATAACTCATTTGCTTCATTATAGATTTCATAGTCAAACTCTATCTTTACTGAAGTCTGACTTTTTAATATTGTCTTAACAGTTAACAAGTCATCATAACGTGCTGGTTTTTTGTAATTCATTGTTAATGAAACCACAGGAAGCATAACACCATTTTCCTCCATCCATTTATATGAAACCCCCAAGTTTCTTAACCATTCCACGCGTCCCATTTCAAAATACTGCGCATAATTTCCGTGATAAACGACTCCCATTTGGTCTGTTTCCGCATAACGTACTCGGACTTGATAAACATATTCTCTCATGTTAAAATAATATTAATACAATCTTAAAAAAACATAATTTTCACTACAAAATTTTTTTTATTAAATCAATAGTAAAAAATTTTTTTTTACAATATTTTGTTCACATATTTGCTAACCCAAATCATCCGAACTGAATTTCCGTTCCGTTCACTTTTGTAACCTATTACAAAATAAAAAATAACTAGTAATAATTAATTGAATTTATGACAAAAACTGCGCAATCGGTATGGAACAACTGTCTGTCTTTCATAAAAGACAATATTCAAGATCAAGCTTATAAAACTTGGTTTGAACCTATTCAGTCAGTTGAACTAAACGACAATGCATTGTCAATTCAAGTACCTAGTAAATTCTTCTACGAATGGCTAGAAGAGCACTATGTTAAATTATTAAAAGTTGCCTTGACTAAAGAGTTAGGACCAGGTGCAAAGTTATTGTATAAAATTAAAATGGAAAACACTTATGGCAATAAACTTCCATTTACAGAGCAAATTCCGAGTTATAATAGAACCGCGGTAAAACCTCAGGAAGTAGATGTGCCAATTGTGAACAAAAATCCAGAACTTAAAAACCCGTTTATCATTCCTGGAATTCGTAATTTAAAAATCGAATCGCAATTAAATGCTAATTACAGTTTTGATAATTTCCTTGAAGGAGATTCGAACCGTTTAGCAAGAAGTGCAGGTATGGCGGTTGCTAACAAACCTGGTGGAACCTCATTCAATCCATTATTGATTTTTGGTGGTGTTGGATTAGGAAAAACGCATTTAGCGCACGCTATTGGAGTTGAAATAAAAGACAAATATCCAGAAAAAACCGTGCTGTATATTTCCGCTGAAATATTCACACAACAATATATTGATTCGGTTAAGAAAAATACTCGTAACGACTTTATTCACTTCTATCAATTAATTGATGTTTTGATTATTGACGACGTTCAATTCTTATCTGGTAAATCAGGAACGCAAGATGTATTTTTCCACATCTTCAACCACTTACACCAAAACGGAAAACAAGTAATTCTAACTTCTGACAAAGCACCAGTTGACATGCAAGATATTGAGCAACGCTTACTATCTCGTTTCAAATGGGGATTATCAGCAGAATTACACCAACCTGACTACGAAACGCGTATTTCAATTTTGAAAAACATTTTATTCCGTGATGGAGTAGAAATGCCAGAAGAAATTATCGAATACGTTGCTAAAAATATTAAATCTAACGTTCGTGAATTAGAAGGCGCTATCATTTCTTTGATTGCTCAATCTTCTTTCAATAAACGTGAAGTTACTATTGATTTAGCTAAGCAAGTAGTTGAGAAATTCGTTAAAAACGTAAAACGTGAAATTTCAATTGATTATATCCAGAAAATTGTTTCGGATTATTTCCAATTGGATGTTGAAACGTTACAATCGAAAACTAGAAAACGTCACGTTGTACAAGCGAGACAGTTAGCGATGTTCTTTGCTAAGAAATTCACGAAAGCTTCTTTGGCAAACATTGGTTCGCAAATTGGAGATAGAGACCACGCAACAGTTCTTCATGCTTGTAAAACAGTTGACAACTTAGTGACTACTGACAAACAATTCCGTAAATTCGTTGACGATATCAACAAGAAATTATCGCTATAATTCATGGCTTCTAAAATCTTAATGGTTTGCTTAGGAAATATTTGCCGTTCTCCTTTGGCAGAAGGTATTATGCGCTCTAAACTTTCTGAAGATTTTATTGTAGATTCAGCAGGGACTGGAGGTTGGCACGCAGGCGAATTACCTGATAAACGTTCGATTTCAACTGCAAAAAATAGAGGTTTAGACATCACCAACCAAAGAGCAAGACAATTCAAAAAAAGTGATTTTGATATTTTTGACCATATTTTTGTAATGGATAATTCTAATTACAAAGATGTTTTGGCTTTAGCTCCAAATGAAGAAGCAAAATCAAAAGTCAAGCTGATTCTAAACGAAATTTTTCCAAATGAAAACGTCGATGTTCCCGACCCGTATTACGGTGGTCAAGACGGATTTGAAAACGTTTTTGACATGTTAGACCAAGCTTGTGAGGAAATCGCAAGAAAACTTAAGCAATAATATCATGAAATCAAACACTTTAGGCAAACTGTATTTAATTCCTATTACACTTTCCAATCCTGGAGAAACTACGGTAGTTCCTGAAGATGTTTTGCCTCAAACTATAAAGAGAACCATTGATTTCGTAGATTATTATATTGTTGAAAACGAGAAAACTGCTCGAAAATTCATCAAAAGCATTCATCCCGAGAAAAAACAACCCGATTTAAAGATTTCAGTTTTAAATAAACATACCGATTTTGCTGAACACAATGAATTCATCCAACCATTATTAAGAGGTGAAAACATTGGATTAATGAGTGAATCCGGTTGTCCTGGAGTAGCTGACCCCGGTGCTGTTATTGTGAAATTGGCTCATGAAAAAGGAATTCAAGTAGTTCCGTTAGTAGGACCAAGTTCTATTTTATTAGCTTTGATGGCGAGTGGAATGAATGGACAAAGTTTTGCTTTTAATGGTTATTTGCCTATCGATAAAAACGATAAAAAACAAGCGTTGAAAAATTTCGAACGTTTGTCGCAAGATAAAAATCAATCGCAATTGTTTATTGAAACACCTTATCGCAATAATAAATTGATGGAAGATTTGTTGCAAATTCTACAACCTAGTACTCTTTTATGTGTGGCATGCGATATTACGTTACCAACAGAATTCATAAAAACCAAAACGGTTAACGAATGGAAAAAAGAAAAGGCCGATTTACATAATCGACCTTGTATTTTTATTATTCACAAAATGTAAAATTACTCTAAATCTACTTTAGCATTTGCATCTGCTTCAATGTGCGAAATATTGTAATTTGAAAATTTTCTGATGTAGCTTGATAACGAAGTTCCAAAACCATCTTTAAAACCATTACGTCCATTACTTCTTAAATATTTTTTTACCGAACCCGCTCCGCCTAAATGCGCTGCCGCAATCAAACCTGATTCTGTAATTTCTACACCATTTATTACTCTACCAGAATATTTTTGAATTTCTTTACGTAATTCCCACTTGTTTCTAGCGATTAAAGCTTTAAAAGCTTCATCTTGCCATTCAGCGTTACGCAAAAATTCTTGAAAATCATAAATACCCACAGTGCGTAGTGTACTTCTCCCGAATTGGTATTTACCCATGTATCCGTATGGATTCACTAAATGTAACATACCTCTTGACTCTTTGTAAGCCATTTTTTGAGCAAAACCAGAAAATGATTTACCAACATTTGGCACTTTAACTGGAATAATTACTTCTTCGTTCTCATATTCATTTGGAACATGGTACTTAATACCCTCATAGTTCGACAAATGGAACCCTTCTAACTTTTCTTTCTTAAAGGTTATAAAACCTGAAGAAACCATTAATACTAGGAGTGTCAATCCTGTAAAATACGACCTTTTTTTTATCATGAATTGTTATTTCTCAGCGTCTGTCACCCATCTGAAATTACCGATGCAAATATACAAAAAAAATTATAATGTTGATTTACAACACGTTAATCTTTTCTAAAAGTAGATGAAGTGCGCTCTAAGTCCGTTATACTCATCGTATTGCAAAGTAGGTGCAGGAATTTTTATTGTGTTAAAAACCGAAAAAAGCGTCTTTAAAAAATGTGATTTTGTAGTAATTTTCGTCAAGTCAACATCCAAACTCAGATAAAATTGACGATATGGGTTTTGAATGATTCCATTTTCTATTGCTTCGGCATCTTTTCCGTACAGCATTCCTTCTCCACCGTAGCCTATAGCAAGGTTTAACCACTTAGGAACAAACTTATCTTTTGTGAACGAATGAACATTGAACGACAACCAATACGTTTGACCGTTATAATCTTTCAAAATTTGTTCGTTTAGAGAAGCGCCTAATGTTTCTGGACGTTGCGATGCAAATTTAGTTTGATGAAATGAAAATTTTGGGGTAATACGTTGTTCTTTCCAAAGTAATTCTTGTGATACATAAAGCGCTGTTCCGGAAACATTGGCAATTATATCGCCAGAAGATGCTCCCCATTCTTGTGAAAAACCATCAAAAACCTCAACTACCGTTAAAAATCCTAACCCAAGAGTAGATCCATAAATTAATTGTTCTTTTTTGGACGCGCCACTCCATTGCAACATTTCGGCACCTACTCTACCTAAATGATAGGTTGAATACATATGGCCCAGTTTATCCATTTGTAACCACTGCTTATTATCATTGATGAAATGAAAATTAGTTTGTGGATAATCTTTGTACCAAATTTGATTTAAACCAATTAAAGTAGCACCCAAAGCAGCGGATTCGCCAATGTAAACTCCAGTTCGTCTAGGCTTATTTAGTGTATCAGAAGGTTTTAAAAAAGTATTGATATCCGATTGCGCCTGAGAAAAAACAGATACAAACAGAAAAACGAATAGCCAACTAGCCCTGATTGAAATGAAAATCCTATGCTGAAAGCATAGATTGAAATGGAAAGCAGGAAAATGGTTTACTGATAAAGCCCAAGCCATTCGCTTATAAAAATTAACGATCAATTCCTAACTTCGTCACCCAATCAGCATATTTTTTAGCATTCACTTGGTGTGCTTCGTAACTTGATGCAAAAGCATGATAACCCGGCTTGTCTGGATTGGCACAGAAATAAATATAATCGTGTTTTTCTGCATTTAAAACCGCATCGATAGCCGAAACATCAGGCATTGCAATTGGTCCAGGAGGTAACCCTTTGTTGATATAAGTATTGTAAGGAGAATTAATTCGCAAATCGTTAAAGAAAACGCGTTTAATTTCTTGGTCAAAATTACCCGAACGTTTTTTAATTGCAAAAATGACAGTTGGATCTGCTTGTAACGGCATGTCTTGTTTCAAACGGTTTAAATAAACGCCAGCTACTGTTGGTCTTTCATCTACTTTAGCCGTTTCTTTATGTACAATTGACGCTAAGGTATACACTTGAATTGGAGTTAATCCTAACGCTTTTGCTTTTTCTGTACGTTCCTTATTCCAGAAAATACGGTATTCTTTTGCTAATTTTTGAGCGATTTTGTCTGCTGGAGTATTCCAATAGAACTCGTATGTATTTGGAATAAAAAGTGCCAAGATAGTTTCTTCAGTTAATCCGTTTTCTTCTAGAAATGGCGTATTAGTAAACGCTACTTCTAATTTTAAACTATCCGGTTCTAATTGAGTTGCTAAACGTTGTACTAACTTTCCTAATGTTTCTTGATTGTTAAAAGCTACTTTTACTGGGACGTTTAAACGTAAACTTCTTACCATATCAAAACTCGTCATGTCTTTTTTGAAAAGAAATTTTCCGGCTTTTACATTCGTACTGTAATTTCTTGATGTAGCTACGAAATCAAATTTTTCAAAATCTTTTACAAACGGTTTTACAATTTCGACTACTTGTTCATAAGTTGAATTAGAAGGAATGTAAACATAAACTTCGTCTTGTGAAAATTGAGTATTAGGTGTAAAAGCTTTGAAATAGACATAAACACCAACTGCAGTTGCAACTACGATTCCGGCAACAGCGATTATTGAAATTATTTTTTTTACGTTCAAGGGGTTATTTTTTAAATGTGATTGATTAATTGATATAACATTTCATCTTCGTATTGATTGTTGATTTTATTCCAATCTTTTTTTACTCCGATTTTTTGAAAGCCAAATTTAGTAAAAAGGGAAATACTAATTTCATTTTTTGAACCAATATTTGCGTATAATTGATGCAATTGCAATTGATTGAATGCATAATTGACAACAAGTTGCAAAGCTTCGGAACCGATTCCTGAATTTCGATTACTTTCATTTGAAATGACAATCCCAACTCCTGCTCGATTGTTTTTTGGATCAAAATCAAATAAATCAATTAAACCCACTGCTTTGAATGTGTCATTTAAGCAAATAGCTAACCGCAATTGTTTGGCTTCGTAGATATCCTGATGCGCATTTTCTAAATACTGACGAATCAAAAATCGACTGTACGGCGTTTGCGTATTGCTTACTTCCCAAACCGATTCGTTGTTTTCTATTTTGTAGATAAACTCTAAATCCTCGGGTTCAAGTGCGCGTAAGTAAATATTATATCCTTTAAGTGTAGTCAAAATATTTAAAATTGATTATTAGTTGATTTCAATTTTCCCTTCAAAAACAAATGTTGCTGGCCCGATTAAGAAAACGTTGGTGTATTTTCCGTTATCTACATCGAATTGTACTTTTAATTTTCCGCCTTCTACGTTTAAATCTATGATATTGTTGTTTGTTTTTCCGGTTTGATGCATGGCGATAGCAACCGCTGTTACTCCTGTTCCACAAGACAAAGTTTCATCTTCAACGCCGCGCTCATACGTACGAACTGCAAAAATGTCATTCGCTAATTGATATACAAAATTGACATTACTTCCTGCTTTTCCATACAAATCGGAATAACGAATTTTAGCACCTTCCGTCTTAATATCTAATTCTACTAAATTATCTACCAATTGCACATGATGAGGAGAACCCGTATTTAAAAAAGTGTAATCTTCATGTTGGTTCACCGTATCTACATCTTTCATTTGAAGCGCTACAATTCCGTTCGTATCAATAGTTGCGAAATGGTATCCATCCACTGCTTCAAACTCGGCTTTATTTTCGATAACGCCCATTTGTTTGGCAAATGCGACAAGACATCTGCCTCCATTTCCACACATCGAACTTTCGTTTCCATCGGAATTATAGTATACCATTTTAAAATCATATTGTGAATGATTCTCTAATAGAATCAAACCATCAGCACCTATACCAAATCTTCTGTCGCACAATTGTTCGATGAGTTTGGTGTTATTTTTGGGAAAAAATTCGGTACGATTATCAATCATAACAAAATCGTTTCCTGTTCCTTGATATTTATAAAATGTAAGTTGCATTGTGTAATTAATTTATGCAAAAGTACAAATATTAATAAGATGTTAAACATTGTTAATCGAGCGTTAAAGTGATTTTTTGGAATATTTTTTGTTATAATTTTGAGTGAACAAAAATTATAAAAAGATGAAAAAATTTGGAAGTTTATTCGCGGTTTCTTTATTAAGTGGTGCCGTAACATTAGGCGCTTACAAATTCTTTTTAGAACCGAATAATGCAAGTAAAATTACCCTTGCATCACCTAATTATGCCAAAAATGTAAATTTAAGTGCTGAAAATATTGATTTTACAGCAGCAGCTGAAAATACAATTCATGCAGTTGTTCACGTAAAAAACAAAACTGTTTCTAAAATTCCTGTTATGGATTTCTTTTATGGTTACAGAGGAGACAGAGAGCAAACGCAAATTGGAACAGGTTCTGGAGTTATTATTACTGAGGATGGTTATATAGTTACAAACAACCATGTTATTAAAGATGCAACCGAATTGGAAGTTACATTAAACAACAACAAATCATACATAGCAAAATTAGTTGGAACCGATTCTAAAATGGACATTGCTTTGTTAAAAATTGATGCTGATGAAAAGTTGCCATTTGCTGTTTTTGGAGATTCAGATGGAATAAAAGTTGGCGAATGGGTTTTAGCAGTTGGAAATCCGTACAATTTAAATTCTACAGTTACTGCTGGAATTGTTTCAGCAAAAGCGAGAAATTTAGCAAATGATGGAATCCAATCATTTATTCAAACAGATGCAGCGGTAAATCCAGGAAATAGCGGTGGTGCCTTGGTAAACACTCGTGGAGAATTAGTTGGAATTAATACGATGATTTCTTCGCCAACAGGAAGTTATGCTGGTTATTCATTTGCTGTTCCATCGAATTTGACTCGAAAAATTATTGAAGATTTAATGCAGTTTGGTAATGTACAAAGAGGTGTTTTAGGAATTGAAGGTGGTGAATTAAATTCAAACTTTGCGAAAGAATTAGGTATAAACGAAACACAAGGATTTTATATTAACAAAGTAACTAAAAATTCTGGTGCTGAAAAAGCTGGTTTAACTAAAGGCGATATTATTGTACAATTAGATGATAAAAAAATTAATAGCTTTGCCGAATTATCAGCTCACATCAATACTAAAAGACCTAATGATATTGTTCAAGTAAGTATTATGAGAGATGGAAAACAAAAAACAATTCCTGTAAAATTGACAAAAAAAGAGATGCTTAATTATGAATTTAACGGAATTGAATTTGAAGACATCGATGCCAATGATAAAAAACAATTTAGAATCAAAGAAGGAATTAAAATCAAATCCATTTCAAATCCAGAATATACTGAATATGCAGAAATTTTTGAAGGAGCTGTAGTTTTAAGTATTGATGGCCAAGCTGCAAAAGATATGGAAACTGTTTCGAGCTATTTAGCAAAAAAAGAAAATCAAAAAGTACGATATAAAATAATAACGCCTAATGGACAAATGTATGTTATTATTATGTAAAAACTAAGATTACAAAGCATAAATAAAGTCGTAAATCAGATTGATTTACGACTTTTCTGTTTAAAAAAGTTCATTATAAACACCAATTTCAAATCCTACAGCATTTAATCCAAAGTTTGGTAATTGTAAATTGGCATTTGAAACATGTCTAAACATACATTTTGCATCTAAGGAAATATTACCAATTCGATAATTATACCCTAATCCAAAAACATCACTAAAAGCAAAACCTTTCTTTAATCGTTCAGTATCTGTATCTATATACATTGGACCAGTGTTCAAAACAGCAAAAACAGATGAATTATTATTCAAATTTCTCCTGTAAATAATTCCAATGTTCAATACATATTCATTAATTGATTTTAATTTCATATATTTTTCTCTCAACTCATCACCATTTTCAACTGTGTGAGGTATAAACCAATAATTTATCATTTGGTGCTTTGATCGATAATAACTTGGCTCTATTAAAATTTCAAAAAAATGTTTATTTTTTCTATACAGATTAAAATGATTTGAAAATTTTAATATTTTATTTTCGTATGTATAATCAGCCTCTTGTTTTATAAATGTGTTTTGAGAAGCATAGCCAACTAAAAAACCTGTCCGTAACCATTTATATTTTGGAATTGAATCTTGAGAGTATCCTGCAATAAAAAATAAAAAGGTAAGGAGAAATAGTAATTTTAATTTCATTTCATTTTTTTTCAAAAGTAGAAAAATAAAGGGAATAAAAGCCCAATTTATTTTTTCGAAATATTTCGCTAAAAAAATATAAATAAATTTTACGAAAACGTTTGAAATCTATACTTTTGCACCACAAAACAACACATTTATTTTCATGAGCAATATCTCTTTATACGAAAAAGAATTAGCTTTTCAGGCAGACAGAAGAAAAGCTGGTGTAGAATTTATCAAAATAATTAGCGATTTATGGTATGACAAATCAATCGAATTGGTTTTATTCCGTAATCAATTAATTGACAAAAATGTTAGCGAAATCATCAACTTACATGAGTACGCTGGTGCATTCGTTGGAAAACCAATCAACGTTTTTGATTCAGTTGAAATTGCAAGCGCTATTGTTGATTTAGATTTGCCACCATCAAGAATTGATATTGGAAAATTAACTTACGAATATCATTTAGAAGACGACAAATACAACGATGCAAAAGCATTCGTTATCGACAAATTAAAAAATGCTAAAAACTTCCAAGAAATTAAACCAAAAGACGTGGTTTTATACGGATTTGGTAGAATTGGTCGTTTATTAGCTCGTGAAATGATGTCTAAAATTGGAAAAGGACAACAATTACGTTTAAGAGCAATTGTAACAAGAGATAAAAATGATGCTGTTTTATTAGAAAAAAGAGCTTCATTATTACGTTATGATTCTGTTCACGGAGACTTTCATGGTTCGGTAATTGCTGATCCAGAAAACAATGCTTTATTGATTAACGGAACAACCGTTCACATCATTACAGCAAATTCTCCAGAGGAAATTGATTATACTGCTTACGGAATTGAAGATGCATTAGTTATCGACAACACCGGAGCTTTCACAACTGAAGAAGCATTAAAACGTCATTTAACTTCTAAAGGAGCTGAAAAAGTTTTATTAACAGCACCTGGAAAAGGAGTTCCAAATATAGTTTACGGTGTAAATCATGAAGATTACAATCCAGATGAAGTAAATATTTATTCTGCTGCTTCTTGTACAACGAATGCCATTACTCCAGTTTTAAAAGCGGTTGAAGATACTTTAGGTGTGGTTAAAGGACACTTAGAAACGATTCACGCTTATACAAATGACCAAAACTTAGTAGATAACATGCACAAAAAATACCGTAGAGGTCGTGCTGCTGCTTTAAATATGGTTATTACTGAAACAGGTGCTGGAAGTGCTGTTGCAAAAGCGTTACCTGCATTAGCTGGAAAATTAACTTCAAACGCGATTCGTGTACCAGTTCCAAACGGTTCACTAGTAGTATTGAATTTAGAAGTTGGAAAAAACACTTCTATTGAAGAAGTAAACAACATTATGAAAAAATACGCTTTAGAAGGTGATCTTGTAGAGCAAATCAAATACTCTTTGAACAACGAGTTAGTATCTTCGGATATTGTAGGAACTTCTGCTCCTGCTATTTTTGACAGTAATGCAACTATTGTTTCTGGAGACGGAAAAAACATTGTAATGTATGTATGGTACGATAACGAATATGGTTACAGCCACCAAGTTATTCGTTTAGCGAAATACATTGCTAAAGTTAGAAGATATAGCTACTATTAGTAGATAGTTTTAAAATTTTAAAAAGCTCTTAGTGAAAACTAGGGGCTTTTTTGTTTAAAAATTTTATTATCTTTAAAAAATATAATTATTTACAAATGATAATATTTAGGACCCTAACCTTATTGATACTATCTTTATTTTCAACAAATTCTGTATCTCAAGAAATTTTTAAAACTGAAACAGAAAACTATTACTCAAATATTCTTGTTGAAGATGAAAATATATTAATAGTAAATAGAAGAAAGGTAGACAGTTTAAATCTTGAGTTCAAGATATCTTCTTCTTTTGAAAAAGCTATTAAAAAATATTATGACAGAAATAATACAAATGAAATTGTTATAATTTTTAAAAAAAATAAAAATAATGATTACAAGCTCTCACAACTTATATTTTTAAACAAAAAAGAAAAAATTAACATTCATAAAGGAACAGAAGACATCTATGATATTTATTTAAATGACTATAAAATTGAACCTGTCGTTTGTGAAAATTGTTTAAATGAAATCATAATATCAATTTACAAAAAAACTCCTATTTTTCAATAGGAGCTTTTTTATATTTGATAATCTAATTACTCTTTCGCCGCCAAATAACGTTCAGCATCTAAAGCTGCCATACAACCTGTTCCCGCAGCTGTAATTGCTTGACGATATACATGATCTGCCGCATCACCCGCTACAAAGACACCTGGAACATTAGTTTTAGAACTTCCTGGAACATTTACAACATAACCAGTTTCGTCTAACGTAATGTAGTCTGCAAAAATATCTGTATTTGGTTTGTGACCAATCGCTACGAAAAATCCTGTTGCTGGAATTTCAACAACTTCTCCTGTAGCTCTATTTTTAGCTTTAACACCAGTAACAACTTGTCCATCACCTAAAACTTCTT
>DIST01000031.1 GCA_002421645.1 Flavobacterium sp. UBA6203 | reverse complement strand
AATACTTAAAATTCTGTCAAGAGTTCGCAAAAGAAGTGGTTTTACCAGCGGAAGACAAACAACAAGAAGTTTTGTTCATGAACCGTGCTATTAATCACTTTGCAAAAAATGATGAATTCGAAGAAACGGCTTTCTTAAACGAAGTAATGCAAAATCCAGAGTTCATTCCAGAATTCAAAAATTATAAAGTAGATAAAGGTGCGAAATACAGCATTGAAGACGTTTCAAGTTTCCCAATTGCCAATGCCGCGGTGACAGATGTGCGTCGTTCTTTAAAAAACACGATTCAATTAGACACCAATATCCAAATCAAATTAGATTTCATCAACCCAGAAAGTGCAGAGAAATTCGTGGAGAAAGGTTGGGACGAAGAAAAACAAATGTATTATTACTTGGTTTACTTTAACAAAGAGCAGAAATCGTAAGGAATTCATATCAAAACACATAAAACTCAATTACAATTCGTAATTGAGTTTTTTTTTGAAAGAACTTTAACAAAATATTTTGTTTAACTTTTTTGATTTTAAATTAAACATTCTGTACCTTTGAGAAAAATATTTAAAATCATGGCAAAAAAGAAAGAAATAAACAAAGAAGGCATTTTAAGTTTATATATCGATTATTTCTTAGAACACAACAAGCAACCGCAATCGGTTTATTTGTTTGCCAAACATGCTGGTTTTGAGGAAGGTTTGTTTTACAAACACTATGCTTCTTTTAACCAAATTGAGCAAAACTTTTTCACTTCGCTATTCGATAATACATTAGAATTATTAGGAAATAGTGAAGAATTCGCTTCCTACGATGCTCGCACGCAATTGTTGAGTTTCTATTTCACTTATTTCGAAATGTTAACGGCAAACAGAAGTTTTGTTGTTGCGTTATTAAAAGAAGACAAAAACAAATTAAAAAGTTTGTCAAAATTGAGCGAATTAAGAAAAAATTTTAAGCAGTTTTACGACAATTTAGACATTGAAAAAATCGATTTAAAACAAGAAAAATTAATCGAATTCCAAGAAAAAACAATGAGTGAAATGGCTTGGTTCCAGTTCTTATTCACTTTGAAGTTTTGGATTGAAGACACATCGATTTCATTTGAAAAAACCGATATTTTCATTGAAAAATCTGTCAATACGAGTTTTGATTTGATGGATACTACTCCATTCAAAAGTCTAATCGATTTTGGAAAATTCATGTGGCATGAAAAAGGCTCATTTAAAATGTAAGTAAAAACCATATGAAAACAATCGATAGTATCCCTACCTCAAAAATTCAACGTGCTTCTAAGTTAATTCAAACCGGAGCAAAAGTGGGTGTGAATTATCTCAAATATTACGGAGATAAAATCACCAAAACCGAAGAAGAAGCCAAAGAATCGCTGAACAAAAACAACGCTGCCGACATTTACGACAGTTTAAAGCAACTGAAAGGAAGTGCTTTGAAAGTCGCACAAATGCTGAGTATGGATAAAAATATTTTACCAAGAGCTTACGTGGAGAAATTCTCGTTGGCGCAATTTTCGGTTCCGCCGTTGTCGGCTCCTTTGGTAAACAAAACCTTTAAAAATTACTTTGGTAAGCAACCAAACGAAATATACGATACCTTCAATGCCACTTCAATAAACGCGGCTAGCATTGGTCAAGTACACCAAGCTACCAAGGATGGGAAAAAACTTGCTGTGAAAATTCAATATCCAGGAGTGGCAGAAAGTATTAGTTCTGATTTGGCTTTAGTAAAACCTATTGCCATCAAAATGTTCAACATTAAAGGAAAAGATTCGGATAAATATTTCAAAGAAGTTGAAGATAAATTGATTGAAGAAACCAATTACATCAACGAGGTAAAACAAAGTATGGAAATGGCTGAAGCTTGCCAAAACATTCCAAATTTAGTTTTTCCTAAGTATTACCCAGATTGGTCTTCAGAGAAAATCATTACGATGGATTGGATGACGGGCGAACATTTATCTGAATTCACCGCTCACAATACAGATTTAGAAAAATCGAATATTTTAGGACAAACGCTTTGGGATTTTTATATGTTCCAAATGCACAATTTGAGAAAAGTGCATGCTGATCCGCATCCAGGGAATTTCTTAATAACAAAAGACACTAAATTGGTAGCTTTAGATTTTGGTTGCATCAAAGAAGTTCCGAATGATTTTTATATCCCATATTTTGAATTGGCGAAAAAGGAAAACTTGAACAATCCAGAATTCTTCCAATCAAAATTATACGAATTAGAAATCTTAAGAAAAAAAGACACAAAAGAAGAAGTGGAATTCTTCACAGAAATGTTCCACGAGCTTTTAAGTTTGTTTGCTAGACCATTCCATGTAGAAGAATTCGACTTTTCTGATGAAGAATTTTTCGGTCAAATTGCTGATTTAGGCGAACGTTATTCTAAAAGTACCGAATTACGTAATATGAATGGAAACAGAGGTTCAAAACATTTCATTTACATCAACAGAACATTCTTCGGATTGTACAATTTAATGCACGATTTAAAAGCAACTAAAGTTAAAATCAACAACTTTATTCAATATTAATTTTTGCCCCAAGCAATACCTTAAAATCCCTAACTAAGCCATAATGTTAGGGATTTTTTTTTGGGCGTTACCATAAAGGTCGGGCTATACGCTATATCTTTTATTCCGCTTTTGGCTCCATAAAAGGATGCCGCTGCTATCCCTAACGCAAACTATAATTCTATTGAAAATTTGGTGTCAAAAAATTTCATCCGTAACAAATCTAAAATTCGTTCGTCTTATATTTAAATCAAAAAACGAACAAACTTGGAAACCATTTTAAAAATCTCGAATCTCAACAAGATTTTCAATAAACACTTACATGCCGTTAAAAATGTTTCTTTCGAAATCAAAAAAGGAAATGTGTACGGAATTTTAGGTCCAAACGGCTCAGGAAAATCAACTACATTGGGAATTGTATTAAATGTTGTCAACAAAACTTCAGGCGATTTTGAATGGTTTGGAGGAAAAGTCGCAACACATGACGCTTTGAAAAAAGTAGGTGCCATCATCGAAAGACCGAACTTTTATCCTTACATGACTGCCAAAGAAAATTTGGAATTAGTTTGTAAAATCAAAGGAACTCCATTTTCAAAAGTGGATGAAAAGTTAGAATTAGTTGGGCTTTTAGAACGTAAAAACGACAAATTCAGAACCTATTCTTTAGGAATGAAACAACGTTTAGCCATTGCTTCTGCCCTATTAAACGACCCAGAAATCTTAATTTTAGATGAACCTACCAACGGTTTAGATCCGCAAGGAATTCGTCAAATTCGAGATATTATTAAAGTAATTGCATCACAAGGAACAACCATTTTGTTGGCTTCGCATTTGTTAGACGAAGTAGAAAAAGTGTGTAGTCATGTGGTAGTTTTACGAAAAGGCGAAATGTTGTATCAAGGAACCGTGCACAACATGATTGAGAACAATAGTTTCTTCGAACTAAAATCAAACGATATGCTTCGATTGAAAACCGTTTTAGACGAACAATCATTTGTAGAAAACACTATTGAAGAAGACGGAAAACTTTTGGTGTACTTAAAACAAGACATTGCTGCACAAGATTTGAATTCGTATTTATTTGAGCAAAACATTGTTTTAGAACATTTAGTAAAAAGAAAAAACAGCCTTGAAGAACAATTCCTTGAATTAACAAAAAACTAACCCACCGATGAAAAGATTACTTTCTATAGAATTTCAAAAAATTTGGAAAAACAAAGCCAGTCGCGTTTTACTACTAACCTATTTTATTTTACTAAGTTTCATTGCCTTAATTGCCTCAATAAAATTTAGTATTGGAACTTTCGAGATTAGAATTGCTGACCAAGGGATTTTCAACTTTCCCTATATATGGCATTTTAACACTTATGTTGCGGCATTTTTCAAAATATTTTTAGCCATAGTTATTGTTTCGATGATGGCAAACGAATACACTTACGGAACGCTAAAACAAAATCTTATTGATGGATTAAGCAAAAAGGAATTTATACTTTCTAAATTTCTAGTTGTTGGCTCTTTCGCTGCTGCTTCAACAATTTTTGTATTCATAATGTCTTTAATTTTAGGTTATTCCTTCTCATCATACAATGAATTATCAATCGTTTTTAGTGATTTAGAATATTTGTTAGCTTTTTTTATCAAACTTTTTGCCTTTTTCTCTTTCTGTTTGTTCTTAGGAATTTTAGTAAAACGAAGTGCTTTTGCTCTGGGGTTCTTGTTCGTTTGGTTCGTAGGTGAAAACATCTTTTATTGGTTATTAAAATTTGTAATTTTAGGTGGAGATGATAAACACAAAAACTTTGGAGATACTATTATTCAGTTCTTCCCTATAGAATCGATGAGTAATTTAATAAAAGAACCTATTACTCGATTAAGCGCTATTAAAACAATTGAAAATGCCGTTGGAGGTGCTCAAACCGCAAAAGATTATAGCATTCATTTATCGCAAATAAGCATTGTTTTAGTGTGGACAATTATATTTATTTTAACATCCTATTACATACTTAAAAAACGGGATTTGTAGTATCTTTGCAGTTACTATGAGTACATTAAAATTTACAATTTTTAGTTTAGTTATTGGATTTGCATTCCAATTTGGAAATGCTCAAAATATTTCGGTTGATGAAAGTTATACCCCACAAGATTTAGTTGAAGATATATTAATAAACAGCACTTGTGCTAACGTTTTTAATGTTAGTGTTTCAGGAGGAAATTTTGCTTCAGGCGAAAAAAGCTATGGTTATTTTGACGGTACAGGAACTACATTTCCTTTTCAAAATGGTATTATTCTTTCCACAGGAAAAATCAATAATGCTCCCGGACCTAATATTTATCTTTCTGATGACGGTGGTGGCATAGGTTGGAATGGTGACTCTGATTTAAATGATGCTTTAGGATTAAGCAATACTTTTAATGCTACTATTTTAGAATTTGATTTTATTCCTTTAGGAAACAGAATTAGTTTTGATTATATTTTTTCATCCGAACAATACCTAACAAATCCATCCTCTAATCAATGTAACTATACTGATGGATTTGCATTTTTATTAAAAAGAAACGGAGAGACAAATTATCAAAATTTAGCAGTGGTTCCAGGTACCAATATTCCTGTAAAAGTGAATACTGTGAGAGGCTCTGGAACGATTTGTCCACCAGCCAATCAAGCCTATTTTGATGCTTTCAATGACACGAACCATCCCACTAATTTTAATGGTCAAACCAAAATTTTAAAAGCAGAGTCTGATGTTATTCCAGGAGAAACCTATCACATTAAATTAGTTATTGCCGACGAAGGGAATTATCGTTTTGATTCGGCTATTTTTCTTGGTGGTGGAAGTTTTAATTTCGGAATCGATTTAGGTGACGATCGCTTAATTGCAACAGGTAATCCACTTTGTCCTAGCGAAACATTAACTGTTGATGCTACTCAGGTTGGAGCAACTGGATACCAATGGTTTAGAAACACAAACCCAATACCTGGTGCAACCAATCCTACTTACACTATTACATCTGCAGGAGATTATACGGTAAACATTTTTTATGGCACCACGTGTTCTCCTCCTTCCAATACACTTAAAATCGAATACGCAGAATCATTAGTAATCAATCAAGATTTATTTACAGAATGTGATGCTGATACTAATCAAGATGGAAAAACAGTTTTTGATTTAGATGTGATCAAAAATCAATTATTCACAAACCTTCCTACAGATTATGACATTTCATTTTTTGAAATACCTACAAGCACAATAGCTTTACCAACAAATTATACCAATACAATTCCAAACAATCAAACCATTTATGCTAGAATCATGAATATTCAAGGTTGTTATTCGGATTATCCTGTTAATTTAGTAGTAAATACATTTGATACTATTCTAACTGATGAGACTATTGGCCTTTGTGAAAATTCTATATTAACTTTAGATGCTGGAAGCGGTTTTACCTCTTATGAGTGGAATACAGATCCACCTCAATTTACCCAACAAATAACCGTAAATTCTGGCGGAAGTTATGAAGTTACGGTAACAAACTCATTTAATTGCTCCAAAACAAAAACATTTACAGTTGAAGCTTCTGGAATTGCAACGATTGAAGATATAATCATTAACGATTTTCAAGAAAACAACTCAGCTACTATTCAAATTTCAGCCTCTAGTTTAGGTAATTATGAATTTTCACTAGACGACATTAATTATCAAGATTCTAATATATTCACCAATTTATTAGAGGGCGAATACACCGTTTATGTTAACGATAAAAAAAAATGTGGTGTTACTAAAAGAACATTTTACATTTTAGATTATCCCAAATACTTTACTCCTAATGGCGATAATTATAATGATACTTGGTATATCAAAAATTTAAGAAAAAGAAATTTACAAAATAGTACAATTAGTATTTTTGATCGATATGGAAAATTAATAAAACAGTATAATGCTAATACTGAAGCTTGGGATGGCATATTTAATGGAAGTAATTTACCCTCAAACGATTATTGGTTCACATTGGAATTAACAAATGGAAAAATTATAAAAGGTCACTTTACACTAAAACGTTAGGCATAATAATTGCAGAATAGCTTACAAAATAATATATTCGCAGTATGATGCAAATACACGAAATTGAAGCCATTAAATTACTTTTAGCTTCGCCAAAAAAAATTACAATTGTACCTCATAGAAATCCAGATGGAGACGCTATGGGTTCAACATTAGGACTTTATCATACCCTTAAACAATTACAACATGAAGTAATTGTAATGGCTCCAAATGAATTTCCAGAATTCTTAGCTTGGCTTCCCGAAAGCGAAAAAATCATTATTTTTGAACGTAGTTTTGACACTTGCAAATCTATTTTAGAAAAAACTGAATTACTTTTTACATTAGATTTTAACGCATTACATCGTGTAGGTGACCAAATGGAAAATGCACTAAAAACGCTAACAGTTCCAAGTGTGATGATAGACCATCATCAAGCTCCAGATGGATATGCTACTTATACTTTTTCAGACACTACTTATGGCTCAACTTGTGAAATGGTGTATGATTTTATTCACCAATTAGGATTTGAAAACCTAATCAACAAAACAGTTGCAACGTGTTTATATACTGGAATTGTTACTGATTCTGGAAGTTTTAGATTTCCTAAAACAACCAGTAAAACACACAAATGTGTCGCAGATTTAATTGATAAAGGCATAAACAATAGTGAAATTCACAATCTACTTTTTGATAACTCTTCTTACAATCGTTTATTATTATTAGGAAAGGCACTTCAGAACTTAAAAATGCTTCCTGAATTCAAAACAACATACATTACCTTAACTCAAGATGAACTAAATGAATTTGGTCATCAAAAAGGAGATACAGAAGGGATTGTAAATTACGGTTTAAGCATAAAAGGAATTGATTTTACAGCCATTTTTATTGAACATAAAGAAGAAGGAATTATTAAAATTTCATTCCGTTCTCAAGGTGATTTCGATGTGAATCAATTTGCACGAAATCACTTTAATGGTGGAGGGCATATTAATGCGGCTGGAGGAAAATCTTTTTCGTCCCTTGAAGATACGGTACAACAATTTATTGCTATTTTAGCAAAAGAAAAAAATTAACGAAAATGAAAATTCAAAATTTATTCCTTTTTGGTGCAATCATTTTATTAGCTAGTTGTTCGCAACAACAACAAGCTAGAAAACCCATAACGCACACTTCTGGAACTTTTATAAAAGAATCAATAGAGCGTAATAAAATTTTAATTGCAGACGAAGAAGATTTAATAGCTGAAATAATTAAAAATGATTCACTAAAATCATATATTGCTTCAAATAAAGGATATTGGTACAAATACGAAACTAAAATTGAAGAGATTTCGCCTACTCCAAAAAGAGGTGATATTGCTTTTTTTGATTATGAAATCAAAGATTTAAAAAGCAGAATTATTTACACAATTGCCGATACAAAACCTCAAGTTTATTATGTAGACAAAGAAAACATTATGATGGGACTACGTGATGGAATTAAATTAATGAAAAAAGGAGAAACCGTTACATTCTTATTTCCATCGCACATGGCATACGGTTATCATGGAGATGACAAAAAAATTGGTTCTAACGAACCCTTAATTTGTACAGTAAGTTTAAACGATATTAAATTAGATCCACAAACTAAAAAATAATCCCAAATGAAAATTAAAGCCCTTTTACTACTAAGTTTTGTTACACTATTTGCTTCATGCACTAAATCATACGACAACCTGCAAGAAGGATTATATGCTAATATCGAAACTTCAAAAGGAAGTATAGTTGTAAAATTAGAATTTGAAAAAGTTCCCAATACTGTTGCCAATTTCGTAACATTGGCCGAAGGTAAAAATCCATTTGTTAGCGAAGAATTTAAAGGTAAACCTTTTTACGACGGATTGAAATTTCATCGAGTTATTGCTGACTTCATGATTCAAGGTGGCGATCCAAACGGAGATGGTTCTGGTGGTCCTGGTTATAAATTCAAAGACGAATTTCATCCCGATTTAAAACATTCTAAAGCAGGAATTTTATCAATGGCAAATGCTGGTCCAAGTACCAATGGTAGTCAATTTTTCATAACTCACAAAGAAACACCTTGGTTAGATAATTTACATACTGTTTTTGGTGAAGTCGTTGAAGGTTTAGAAATCGTAAATGCAATTGAATCTGACGATGTAATTGAAAAAATCCAAATAATTAGAATTGGAAATAATGCAAAGAAATTTGATGCAGTAAAAATATTTAAAAACTACTATTCTTTAGTAGAAAAAGAAATTATTGAAGCTGAAGAAAAAGCAAAACAAATCATTGAAGAAAAAGCAAAAGAAATTACCATACTAAAAACATCCGGTACAAAAACAAAATCAGGTTTAATTTACAAAATCATTAAAAAAGGTAGTAATAATAAACCTTCAAACGGAACACAAGTTAACATAAACTATGCTGGATATTTAGAAAATGGTCAACTTTTTGACACGAGCTATGAAGATATTGCTAAATTATTTGGCAAATATAATATACAAAGAGCACAGCAAGTTGGTTATACTCCAATTCCATCAACAATAGGTAATTTGCAATTTATACCTGGTTTCATTGAAGGAATTAACATGATGAATTTTGGAGACAAATTAATGTTATTTATTCCATCAGAATTAGGATATGGTCAAGAAGGTGCTGGTGATGTTATTCCTCCTAACGCAAATATTGTATTTGAAATTGAACTCTTAGAATTTAAACCATTAAATAACGAATAAAATGAAAAAAATTTCTAATTTATTAGTACTAATAATTAGCTACACCACATTTAGTATAGCACAAAATAATACACAAGAAGGAATTTTTGCTGAATTTAATACATCAAAAGGAAAAATTGTTGCAACTTTAGAATACAAAAAAACACCTATTACAGTTGCTAACTTTATTTCGCTTGCAGAAGGCAAAAATCCAAAAGCAGATGCAAAATTTAAAGGAAAACCATTCTATAATGGATTAAAATTTCATAGAGTTATTGCCGACTTCATGATTCAAGGTGGTTGCCCAGAAGGTACAGGTACTGCTGGACCAGGATATAAATTTGAAGATGAAATTGTGGCCGATTTAAAACATTCTGGAAAAGGAATACTATCAATGGCTAATGCAGGACCAGCTACAAATGGAAGTCAATTTTTCATTACCCACAAAGCTACACCTTGGCTAGATGGCAAACATACTGTTTTTGGACATGTAATAAGTGGCCAAGAAGTAGTTGACAAAGTTGCCCAAAATGACGTGATTACTTCTGTAAAAATCATTAGAGTGGGTAAAGAAGCTAAAAAATTCAATGCTGAAAAAACTTTTGCTGATTATTTTGTAAAAAAAGAAGTTGAAGAAAAATTGGCTGCTGAAAAACAAAAAGAAGCAAAAGAAAAAGCTTTAAAAGAATTTGCTAATGCTGCCACAACTCCTAGCGGTTTAAAATATATCATTTTACAAGAAGGAACAGGTAATAAACCAGTTGCAACCAGTAACGTTAAAGTACACTACACTGGAATGTTCTTAGACGGAAAAGTTTTTGATAGTAGTGTACAAAGAGGTGAAACAATTGATTTTGGTTTGAACCAAGTAATCAAAGGTTGGACAGAAGGCGTTCAGTTAATGTCAGAAGGTTCTAAATATAAATTTTATATTCCTTCACAATTAGCTTATGGAGAACGAGGTGCTGGTGGAGTTATTCCTCCAAATGCCGATTTAATTTTCGAAATCGAATTGATAAAAATCAATCAATAATTAATAAACAAGCCGCTAAAATAATTTAGCGGCTTAATTTTTATTATTAAAATTTCCAATCGAAATCATCTTCTTTTTCTTTGAAAACTGCACCAAGTTCAATCTTAACTATTTCGTTATAATCTAGGTGAAAAAACAACCAGTTTTCTTCGTTAAAATAACTTAGTATTCCTTCAGTAGTATCTGACTCAAAATATTTAACTTTATTCTTCTCCAAAATTAGATATACCTCACTCCAATTTTTACCAATTAAAGAAGTGTTGAACAACTTCACCATTGAATTAGAAGTCGTCATATAACCTAATCTAAAGTCTTCTTCTTTGTAAAAAGTTAAACGTAGCTTTCTTGAATTGTATATGAAAACAACATTTTCGTCTTCATCTTTGTAACTTGAATCAGGTTTACCCAAAATTTTAATTACATCTTGCTCTTTCATTCCAAAAAGCAAATTGTCAATTCCGTATTTTAATTTTATTTCCATTCTATATAATGCTAAAAAATCCCGATTTTCATCGGGATTTAAAAATTATGC
>DIST01000047.1 GCA_002421645.1 Flavobacterium sp. UBA6203 | reverse complement strand
ATGGTTTTCAAAATTGCAGACAACTAGTAAATATCATCAAATATATACAACTTTTTCAAACTAGAAAAATTATTCTTCAAGTTTTTTCTTACCTTTTATATCAACCATGCGGTCTAATGGACTCTGAATTCTATCAACAGCCGTTTTAGTTAAATGCGTATAAACAGTCGTGGTTTTTATACTCGAATGCCCTAAAAATTGCTGAATGTAGCGTATGTCAGTGCCATTCTCTAACAAATGGGTCGCAAAACTATGTCGCAATGTATGAACCGTAGCCTTCTTCTCTAAACCCGATAATTTTATAGCATTGCGCATCACTTGTTGCACACTTCCGGTACTATAAGGCTCGCCCGCAAACTGACCCTCAAAAACATAATGCTTACCTTTATAAAGTTCCCTATAAAGCTGTAGCGAAGTCACAATAGAGTAGGGCAACATCACCATACGATCCTTCTTGCCTTTAGCATTCTTAACATGAATCTTATGCTCCTCAAATAAAATATCACTCCATTTCAAACTTACAATCTCACTTACACGCAAGCCAGCACCATAACCTACTAACAACAAAAGCTTGTGTTTCGGATTATCCACAACTTTAAAAATCTGCAAACATTCCTCCATAGTCAATACAACAGGTAGCTTTTTCTCCTTCTTTGGTCGGGGAAGAACAAAACTATAGGCAACATTACCTAAAACTTGCTGATAATAAAATTGAACCCCATTCACCATACTGTGTCCACTCGTAGCAGACAAACCACGCTCCATCAAAGAGCCTAAAAAACGAATAAGCTCCTCTCTAGAAATAGTCTCAGGATTTCGAAACTCAAAATACCGTAAAAACTGAATAAAAGCACCACAATACGTTCGTAAAGTCGAACTACTGTAATTTAAAGCCAACAACGTGTCAATCATCTTACTCAAATACGTTTGAGCTTGCTCTGGAACCAAATCCAGTAAACTTTTCTTCGTTTTAGATAAATCCAATTGTTTTTTATTAGGCAAATTTCGTTTATCCAAATAATGTTTCGGAAGCAAAGAGGTAATAGTAATCCCAGAAGATTCAAACTGTACATGCAAAGAATCCATCACAACAGGCGCAGCCGGAAGCAAATAACAATCCTTAATCTTACTATAACGCGACATAGAAAAACGTTTTAATTTTTCATGAACAGCAACCATCTTAGGAACATGAACTTCCATCCAAGTCACATCTTCTAAATGAGGCAAAACCCTAATATTCCCTTTACCAACAAACGAATCTTTAACAAAATAATCCGTACCAAAAAAGTCAGAAATGCCTAAAATCTGTTCCACCTCATGCTTAACAACTTCATTTCTAAAAACCATATAGCTTTTATAATTTCCGTTCCAATAAACCCCTTTAGTATTCAAAAGTTGTTTACTAACTTCATGATGAAAATGCATCTTAAAAACCCAATATTTACCAATACTTGGCAACAATTGTAACTTCAATTTATCCGAAGTTATCACAGTTGGTTTATGTTCAGGATTGTTCAACGAAGAACCTAACTGAAGAGCGCTTGAAGAAGCTATGGGTGAAAGGTCACGGTTATCAACACCGGTCACCATATTGGAAATTGTAGATTCAGTAACCACCACCAAATCCGGAAAATGAGAACGCAACAAATGATAAGAAACCTTAGAATAATCCAAATACCAACACCTACGAGAACCACTATAAGTAGCACCAAGACGTTTTAAAATGGCAATAATTTCAAAATCCTTTTCAAAAAACACCCCAATGCGATAAGCACCATGGTGAAAAATTTTCTCAATACGTATGTTCTTCATGGCAAATACAAAATTTAAATGGCTTATAATGATACAAATATAGTAAAAAAATATCCCATACAAATAAGCAGTAGAAAAATAGATACTAGGAAGATACTAAGTACATAAAGGGTATATATAGCACAGATATAGCACTAATAAAGCATAGTTAATGTATGGATAGTGTATGGATAGTGTATGGATAGTGTATGCGGAGTGTATGCTAGAAGTATGGATACTATATGCTAGAGGTATGCCAAAAGTATGCTGTAGCTTTCTAAAATTCGTACAAACAAAAAAAAGCGCCACTTTCGTAACGCTTCAATAATTATTTTTTGACTGTTGTAGTTTTGTTTTTCTTGTAAATCGGAATGAAATAACTCAAAGTATAATTAAATCCTGCTCCAAATTTCCCATCATACGTTCGGTTGTAGCCAGGGATGAAAAGATTATCAAATCCATCTGGTTTTTTGTTAGAAACCAAATAGTTCAATCGTACCGAAAATCCCATGTATAAGTTGTGGAATAGTTCCGCTTTAATTCCTCCTACGATTTCTACCCAACTTGCCGTTAAACCATCATATTCTTTTCCTGAAATTACAACATGCTCTCCGTAATAATTTGTTGGATCATAGATTTTATAACTGTTTAATGTATGAGTAAAACTACTTACTCCATAACGCATCCCTACATAAATCATGTTTTCCATATCCAACCAATTCTCAAACGAATTGTAATCAAAACCTACTTTAAAATACGTTCCTTTTGTAGTAAAGTTTAATCGGTCATCGTCTACGGTTTTGTTTTCGTTTCCAAGTTCACCCGCTAGGTAAAAACGCTTGGTTAAACGATAATCTCCTACCGCTTCAAAACCACGATAGTCTTTTTCGTAAAACGAACGCGCAATTTTATGTAAATCGGCACCTAAACGTAATCCATAACGTTCCGGATATACCACTTTGGCTGTGTCTTTAGTCTGTGCATTTCCTAATAAAGAAAAGCAAACCAAGCCCAGACTAAAAATAAATCTTAACATGTACTTCATTTTCGGTTTCTATATTAGGTTGTAGCACTTCTATACTTTGAATCCAATTGTTGCCATCAACGGTTAATTCAATAGGATTAGTATCATTCAAATAAAACAAGGTTTTAAAACCACAAGCACGAGAAATATATTCATCTACTCGCTGATAATTAAATGTAATTTCATCAACATTATCGTTTGTAGTATTGGTATCGCTTCCGTTTTGAATAAAATTCAAAGTGGTAACATCTGCCGTTGTTCTTAATGGAACTTCAATTTTAGATACATTGTTAAATGCTTTGCCTTCAGAAAATGTGGGTGCTATCACCCCTAAATTCGTTACGTTCTTCAAAACGCTAGGATTAGCAGCATCGTAAAACTCAATAATTACTCTTGGTGTTACAGCTGTTCCTTCGGCACAAATATCATCTTTTTCACAGTTCCAAAACGAAACCGCTAAAAGCAAGGATAGGGTTATAAAAACTATTTTTTTCATATTTATCTTAATTTTGTCAGACTGAGCTTGTCGAAGTCATTACGTAATATTTCAACAAGTTCTATGCGACAAGTATTATCGTTTTTCCAATAAAACCACGTTTTCCACATGATGCGTTTGAGGAAACATATCCACAGGACGCACACGAACTACTTTATATTTCTCATCCATCAAAGCCAAATCACGCGCTTGTGTTGCCGAATTACAGCTTACGTATACAATTTTTGGTACATCCGTTTTCAATAACATCTCTACCACATCTTTGTGCATTCCGTCACGTGGTGGATCGGTAATGATAACATCAGGTTGTCCGTGTTGGTTGATGAACTCATCGTTGAAAACGTTTTTCATATCCCCCACATAAAACTCACAATTCGTAATGTTATTGCGTTCCGCATTAGCTTTTGCATCAACAATAGCTTCTGGAACAGCTTCAACACCAATTACTTTCTTCGCTTTTTTCGATACGAATTGGGCAATAGTTCCCGTTCCGGTATATAAATCGTATACCGTTTCGTTCCCAGTTAAACCTGCAAACTCTCTAGTAATTTTGTACAATTCATACGCTTGGTCCGAATTGGTTTGATAGAACGATTTCGCATTAATACTAAAATGCAAACCTTCCATTTCTTCTAAAATATAATCACGACCTTTGAACAAAATAATGTCTTGGTCATACAACGTATCATTCAATTTCTGATTGATTACATATTGTAACGAGGTAATTTGAGGAAAACGTTCTGCTAAGAAGTTCATCATCAATTCGATACCGTTTTTGTCGTTTTCAAAAAACTGAATCAACACCATGATTTCACCAGTTGAAGCAGTACGAATCATCAGCGTTCGCAACAAACCTTCCACAGCTCTAGCATTGAAGAACGTTAAGTTGTTCTCGTTTGCAAATCGTTTAATTTCATTACGAATCTCGTTAGATGGATCTTCTTGTAAATGACATTTCTCAATATCTAAAATCTTATCCCACATTCTTGGAATATGAAATCCCAACGCATTTTTATTATCAAATTCAGTTCCCGATTGAATTTCGGCATCGGTCATCCAACGCGCATTTGAGAAACCAAATTCCATTTTATTTCGGTAGAATAATTGCTTTTCGGAACCTAAAATTGGTTCGAATTCGGGTAATTCAATTTTACCAATTCGCTTTAAATTATTAAAAACTTCCTGATTTTTATAGAACAATTGTTGACTATACTTCATGTTTTGCCATTTACAACCACCACAAGCACCAAAATGCTCACAAACCGGGTCAATTCTATGTTCTGAAAATTCATGGATTTTTATAGCTTTACCTTCGTAGTAGGCTTTTCTTTTCTTCATCGTTTGCACGTCTACCACATCGCCAGGCACTACATTTGGAAGAAATATTACTTTACCATCAGGAGCTTTAGCTACCGATACACCTTTTGCACCTGCATCAAGGATTTTTACGTTTTCGAATACGATTTTTTCTGTTCTCTTTTTTCCCATGAGGCAAAAATAAGAATTGTTCAGTGGATTTGATACGTTTTTTTTGATTTCTATAACTTTTAAAGCCAAGAGTTGTAGAATTCAATGGTTTTAATTGTATTTTAGCTGAAATGTTTTTGAATTATGAGAAACAATCCAACGTTTAAAAGTGCTATTTCCAATATTGATTTTCCTGAGCATGATAGAGTTTCAGGGAAAACAATTCGAACTTCTATTTTGAATTTAATTTTGAAAGATTTTCCCGATTTTGATGTGAATGATTCCATTTCCGTACAAGAATTGAATGTGTATCGTGAAAAATACATTTCAAAATTTTTGCAAACCGAAATCAGTCAGTTGTCAAAATTAGAAAAAGATGTAGTGCGGTCTTTGGGAGATGATACTTCGTTTGTAGCCAAAGTAGAAGAAGAAGTTGATACTAGAAATTACGGACAAATTGTAGCAGATAAAGTGGCGGCATTTGGAGGAAGTTGGACCTTTATAATCGCTTTTTTTGTTTTCATTACCATTTGGATTGGTTCCAACGTGATTATTTTTACGAACAAAGAATTCGATCCTTATCCCTTCATTTTATTGAATTTGATTTTATCATGTGTGGCAGCATTGCAAGCGCCAGTAATTATGATGAGCCAAAACCGTCAGGAAGAAAAAGACCGAGAACGCGCTAAGAAAGATTACATGATTAATTTGAAATCAGAACTAGAAATTCGAATGTTAGACGATAAAATAGATCATTTGGTAATGCACCAACAACAGGAGTTAATCGAAATTCAAAAAGTGCAAATCGAAATGATGAACGATATTTTAAACCGAATTAAATAGGAAATTCTATTTTTGCACCAAATTACAACCATGAAAACCCACTTAGCTTTACTTCGCGGAATTAATGTTTCCGGTCATAACATGATTAAAATGGACGTTTTGAAAACGCTTTTAGAAAACGCAGGATTTCAAAATGTACGCACGTATATTCAATCAGGAAATGTTTTTGTAGATTCGGAAGAAGAACACGGTGCGAGTGTTGGGTTTAAAATCAAACAAGAAATTTTCAAAGAATTAGGATTGGAAGTTCCAGTTGTAGTTATTAGTAAAGAAGATTTAGAAGCATGCTTTAAAAACAATCCCTATCTAAAAGAAAAAGAGTGTGATACCAAGAAATTGTACGTGGCTTTCCTTTCGAAAGAATTACAAGGAAGCGCCATTAACGATTTAAAAGTCAGCCAATTCAAACCCGACGAAGCAGCAATTGATAAAAGTAGAATCTACATCAAATACGCTGTAGGAGCCGGAAAAACAAGATTAGACCAAAAATATATCGAGAAAAAATTAAACGTTGTTGCCACAATTAGAAATTGGAATACAGTTACCACTTTATTAGAAATGTTTGAGTAGGAGTTTAAAAGGTTAGTGGTTTAAAAGTTTAAAAGCGTCTGACATAGTTTATACATTTTTAAAATTTCTTCCATTTCTAAAATCTGTGTTCCAAAAAATAGAATTTTTACAGATTATTGATTTTGCCCTTGAATTTGCCCTTGATTTTTGCCCTTGACCTTGCCCTTGATTTTTGAACTTGAACTTGCCCTTGCCCTTGATTTTTGAATTTGACTTTGAAATTGCCCTTGATTTTTGTATTTTTGGCAACTATTCGGTTGATTTCTCACCACTAAGAAGGAATTGCGATGTAACAATCAACAACAAAATTTTATGTCAGTTTTAGAAAGAATGACTTCGGCTGAAGCAATTGCATTAGAAGACAAGTACGGTGCACACAATTATCATCCACTACCAGTAGTTTTAAGTAGAGGAGAAGGCGTTTATGTTTGGGATGTAGAAGGAAAGAAATATTACGATTTTCTTTCGGCTTATTCAGCGGTAAATCAAGGACATTGTCATCCAAAAATTGTAGGAGCAATGGTGCAACAAGCACAAACGTTAACCTTAACATCAAGAGCGTTTTACAACGATAAATTAGGGGTTTACGAACAATTTGTAACCAACTATTTCGGATTTGATAAAGTATTACCCATGAACACAGGGGCAGAAGCAGTTGAAACCGCTTTAAAATTGTGTAGAAAATGGGCATACGAGAAAAAAGGAATCAACGAAAACGAAGCACAAATCATCGTTTGTGATGGTAACTTCCACGGAAGAACGACTACAATCATCTCTTTCTCAAACGACGAAAACGCAAGAAAGAACTTCGGTCCATATACAGCAGGATTTATCAGTATTCCTTATAATGATATCGAAGCGTTAGAAAAAGCAGTGAATTCATCAAAAAACATTGCAGGATTCTTAGTAGAACCAATTCAAGGGGAAGCAGGAGTTTATACACCTTCTGACGATTTTATCAAAAAAGCAAAAGCAATTTGTGAAGCAAACAACGTTTTATTCATCGCAGACGAAGTACAAACCGGTATCGCTAGAACAGGTTCGTTATTAGCGGTTTGTGGAAACTGTACTTGTGAAGCAAAGTGTGAAAAACAAGAAACGTTTACCCAACCCGATATTTTAATCTTAGGAAAAGCCTTATCAGGTGGAGCTTATCCAGTTTCTGCGGTTTTGGCAAATGATAGCATTATGAATGTCATCAAACCAGGTCAACACGGTTCTACATTCGGAGGAAATCCAGTTGCGGCTGCGGTGGCTATGGCAGCTTTAGAAGTAGTTTCGGAAGAAAGTTTGTCTCAAAACGCAAGAAAATTAGGGAAAATCTTCCGTGAAGAATTGGGTAAATTTATCGAAACCTCAAATATTGCTACTTTAGTAAGAGGAAAAGGACTATTAAACGCAGTTGTAATTAACGACACCGAAGAAAGCGATACAGCTTGGAATATTTGTGTTCGTTTAGCTGAAAATGGTTTATTAGCAAAACCAACACATGGAAATATTATTCGTTTTGCACCGCCGTTAGTTATGAACGAAGAGCAATTGAGAGATTGCGTTTCAATTATCATCACTACTTTAAAAGAGTTTGAGAAATAAATAATTGCTTAGTAAATATAAATCCCGATGAAAGTCGGGATTTTTTATTTTTTATTTTAAATTTGATTAAATTTTACAAGTAATGAAATATTGTTGTTTCCTATTAGGCATGTTGTTATTCCAAATATCATTTGGACAAGAACAAGCCATTTTTTATTTTGATAATAATAAGTTTGAATTGAACAAAACCGAAGATGCTAAACTCCAAAAATGGATAGCTGACAATACAACTTCAAAAATTCTTTCTATTACAGGTTCTACAGACGAAGTGGGAACCTCAGGGTACAACGATACGTTATCGCAAAAACGGGTAAATCATATCTTCAATCAAATCAAAGGAAAAGTAAACATAAGACTCGATTTTAAAAGTATTTCTCTTGGCGAAAAAGGCGCTACTTCAACCAATAAAGCTGAAAATAGAAAAGCCATCATTCACTATTTATTAGAAAAAGATTTAGATAAAGAAAATGAAGTTTTAGGAATTAAAGTTGCAGTACCTGAAGTTGTTATACCTGAAGATGCACCATTAGAGGAGAAAGTAAGATTGGCAAAAGTTGGAACAAAAATTATATTAAAAAATATTAATTTCTATCAAAATACTTTTGCAACTATGCCAGAATCGCAAGGGACATTGTATGATTTACTTTTTATAATGCAAAACAATCCCGATTTAAGAATTGAAATTCAAGGGCATATTTGTTGTATTGATAAAGATTACCGTAATTTGTCGTTAGATAGAGCAAAACAAATTAAACGTTTTCTCGTTTATAATGGTATACAGGAGTATCGTGTTAAGACAAAAGGATTTGGTGTTTCACAACCTATTTACCCAATTCCAGAGGCAACACCAGAACAAGCTGCAGCAAATAGAAGAGTTGAAATTGAAATTTTAAGTAAGAAATAATGAGAAACGTATTAATTGTTTTAATGGTTTTTATCACAGCTTTTTCAATAAGTTGTAATGATTCATGTGATGAAGGAAATAAGCCAACACCTGCGTCTTTTTTTGTTGAAATTGTGGAGGAAACATCAGGTGAAAATGTGTTTGAAAACACAACCTATACGGTACAGCAAATTACCATTGAGGATTTAGTCGAAGTTGCAATTCCTTATAGATTTATTCAAAATTCGAACAT
>DIST01000042.1 GCA_002421645.1 Flavobacterium sp. UBA6203 | reverse complement strand
CTTTTGGTCGTCAAAATTACGATACAAGTTTCATTTATGGTGGAATGGCAAATTTTGATAATATGGCTTCTTTTTTCAATGGAAATGGTTTTAAAAATATCATAGATGAAACAGATTTCGATAAAGATGGAAAGAAATATGCCATGAAAGGAACTTGGGGTTATTGTGATGAAGATTTAGCAGTGAAAGCCAATGAATATTATAAAAATCTTGGAAACAAACCTTTCTTTTCTTTGATGTTTTCTACTTCAAATCATGAACCTTTTGAATTTCCTGATGGTAGAATTCAACTTTACGAACAACCTAAAAATACAGTTCATAATGCGATGAAATATGCCGATTTTTCAATTGGAAAATTTTTCGAATTAGCCAAAAAAGAAGCCTATTTTAAGAATACTATTTTTGTTGTTATTGCCGATCATAATACTAGAACGTATGGTAAAAATTTAGTTCCGGTAAATAAATTTCACATTCCTGCTTTAATTATTGCACCAAATGTTGAAAAAGGAATTACTTACAATAATTTAGCAAGTCAAATGGATATTCCATCAACCGTTTTAGCTTTATCAGGTATCACAACTAAAACGCCAATGCCAGGAAGAAACTTATTAAAACTACCAAAAGAAACTAAAGGAAGAACCATTATGTTATTCCATGAAACCTATGCTTTTAGAGTAGAAGATGATATTGTTATTTTAAATCCAAATGCAAAACCATTACAGTTCAAAGTAAAAAGCGACATCGAATTAGTTCCAGTTCCTTTAAACGAAGAATTAGCTAAAGACGCACTTGCTCATATTGTAGCATCGAGCAATTTATATAAGAAAAGAGTTTATAAAATAGATTAAAAAAGTCTTATTGTGTCATACTGAACTTGTTTAACTTCGTTGAATCTTCGATTTCAGTATCTAAAAAAAATCGGATGTTAATTCCGATTCTTTTTTTAATTTCTAAACTCTTCCATTTCTATTGTAACCGCTTCAACATCGCCACCAATAGGAGGATTCAATTTAGAAACCGCTAATTTTATTCGAGATATTGATGGAATTTCAGCAAAACATCTAGTGATAATGCGTTTGGCAACATGTTCTAATAATTTAGATCGAATCGCCATTTCTTCTACTACAATTTTGTTTAAATGCACATAATCAACGGTATCAGCTAATTCATCGGTTTGAGATGATTTACGTAAATCGGTTTTAATTTCTAAATCTACTCGGTAGTCTGAACCTATTTTACCTTCCTCAATTAAACAACCGTGGTAAGAAAAAGTTCTAATATTTTGTAATTTAATAGTTCCCATTTTTTCATTTATTATATACCAAATTTACCAATTTTTAGCCATTTTTAAGGTATTAAACCATGAAAGTTTATATATCTTTGCATAAATTTTTGATACTATGTCAACAGAAGAAAAATCATTGAATTTTATAGAACAAATCATTGAAGAAGATTTAAAAAATGGTTTGTCAAAAGATAAATTACGTTTTCGTTTTCCACCAGAACCAAATGGTTATTTGCATGTAGGTCATGCGAGTGCTATTTGCTTAAATTTTGGTTTAGGAATCGATTACAATGCCCCAGTTAATCTTCGTTTCGACGATACCAATCCATCAAAAGAAGAGCAAGAATATGTTGATGCTATTAAGCGCGATGTGGAATGGTTAGGTTATAAATGGGATAAAGAATGTTATGCTTCTGATTATTTCCAACAATTGTATGATTGGGCAGTGGAATTAATCAAGAAAGATAAAGCGTATGTGGATAGCCAAACTTCGGAAGAAATGGCGCAACAAAAAGGTACGCCAACTACTCCAGGAACGGATTCTCCGTACAGAAATCGTTCCATAGAAGAGAATTTAGATTTATTTACACGCATGAAAAACGGAGAATTCGAAAAAGGAACTCACGTTTTACGTGCTAAAATTTCTATGGGTGCCAACAATATGTTGATGCGAGATCCTATTATTTATCGCATCATGCACGCACATCACCACAGAACAGGAAACGATTGGTGTATTTATCCAATGTACGACTGGGCACATGGTGAAAGTGATTATTTAGAACAAATTTCACACTCTTTTTGTACGTTAGAATTCTTACCTCACCGTGAATTATATGATTGGTTTTTGAATCAAATTTATGATGAAACTAAAGTGCGTCCAAAACAAAGAGAATTTGCACGTAGAAATTTATCACATACGGTTGTTTCGAAACGTAAGTTGTTGCAATTAGTTGAAGAAAAGCACGTTACAGGTTGGGATGACCCAAGAATGTCAACGATTTCTGGAATGAGAAGACGTGGTTATACACCAGCTTCTATCCGAAATTTTGCTAAAACTATCGGAATTGCAAAACGTGATAATTTGATTGATGTTTCGCTTTTAGAATTCTGTGTACGTGAAGATTTGAACAAAATTGCACCACGTGTAATGGCAGTTTTAGATCCTGTAAAATTAGTAATTACGAATTATCCAGAAGGTCAAGAAGAATGGTTAGAAGCTGAAAATAATCCGGAAGAAGAAGTAATGACATACAGAAAAGTGCCGTTTTCTAAAGAATTGTATATCGAAAGAGAAGATTTTCAAGAAGAAGCACACAAGAAATTTTTCCGATTAACATTAGGAACTGAAGTTCGTTTAAAAAATGCGTATATTATTAAAGGTGAATCAGTTGTAAAAGACGAAAACGGAAATATTACTGAAATTCACGCTACTTACGATGTAGATTCAAAATCAGGAAGTGGAACAGAAGCGAGTCAAAGAAAAGTAAAAGGAACAATTCATTGGGTTTCAATTCCTCATGCAAAAGAAGCAGAAGTTCGTATTTATGACAGATTATTTACCAATGAAAGTCCAGATAAAGATAAAGAAGTTGATTTTAAAGAATACATCAATCCAAATTCATTAAAAGTAATTACAGGTTATGTTGAACCAAGTTTAGTTACTTCAAAAGAATTAGATCATTTCCAATTTCAACGTTTGGGATATTTCTGTGTAGATAGAGATTCAACTGCTGAAAAATTAGTTTTTAACAAAACGGTTGGATTAAGAGATACTTGGGCAAAAATTTCGGAACAATAAAAAATGTATTAAGATTCTTGTGTTAAGAATTAAGACATTAAACCTGCAAAATTTATTTGCAGGTTTTTTTATTCCTAATTATTAAAAATAATTTTTTATGATGATGTTGTGTTTTTTAATCTATATTTACTATTATTATTAAAAACTATCAAAATTAAATTTATTATAATTAAAAACTTAAAAAAGTGACTTTCATAAATTAATTATAAGAAAAAAACTTTTTTAACTAAAGTGTTTTTACATCTTTAGCATTGAAAGTGTCAGAAATCGCTTTATTTTAATTTTCGAATAGAATTGTGGTAATTTTATTCTGATTTTCTCTTCTTGCAACTGCTTTTAAAAAATTATCAGGGAATTTGTAGATTTCTAACATTTGGTTATAAAAAAACCACCAATTAAAAATTGATGGTTTTCATTTTTGTCATGCTGAAATTTTTTCAGCATCTAAATTATACTTCTTCTGAATTTTCAATTCCGAAATTTTCGTTTGAAGCATCTTTCTTATTTACCTTTTTGGTTTTGTTTGCATTTTTCATGGCTTCACCCACTTGGTTACTTGCTGTAAAACTTGCTACCATGTTGTTCAACATATCGCTACCTGCTTGAGGTGAATTTGGTAATAAAATTAAATTACTGTTTGCATCAGCACCAATTGCTTGTAACGTATCATAATGTTGTGTTACTACAATTAAAGCGGAAGCTTCTTGAGAGTTGATTCCCACTTTGTTTAACACATCTACTGATTCTACTAAACCACGAGCAATTTCTCTTCTTTGGTCAGCAATACCTTGACCCTGAAGTCTTTTACTTTCTGCTTCTGCTTTTGCTTTGGCAACAATTCTGATTCTTCCTGCTTCTGCTTCGTATTCTGCTGCTGTTTTCTCACGGTCCGCCGCATTGATACGGTTCATTGCATTTTTAACTTGAATATCTGGGTCAATATCAGTAATTAATGTATTGATGATGTCATAACCATAAGTAGTCATCGCCTCGTTTAATTCACGTTTTACTGCCACTGCGATATCATCTTTACGTTCAAAAACGTCGTCTAATTTTAATTTTGGAACTTCAGCACGCACAACATCAAATACATAAGAAGTAATTTGATCGTGAGGATATTCTAATTTATAAAACGCTTCGTATGCTTTTTCTTGTAACACTTTGAACTGTACCGAAACTTTCATTTTAACGAATACGTTATCTTTAGTTTTGGTTTCGATGATAACATCTAATTGTTGAATTCTCAAATTAACACGACCAGCAATTCTATCCACAATTGGAATTTTAAGTTGTAAACCTGAATTTCTCAAGCTTTGAAATTTTCCAAAACGTTCCACAACTACTACGGTTTGTTGTTTTACTGTGAAGAAAGAAGAAAAAAGTACAATTAATCCAATGAAAATAATTGGAAACATGATAAACTCCATAATTTTATAGTTTTAGTTATATTGATTATACGCTTTTTAAAGTAAAAAGTTACAAAAAACCATTTTTAAAGTTTATTTTTGGCACTTAAAATTTTAAAGATGAAGATATTATCCCTAGTAATATTAATGATTTCTACTGTCACTTTTGCACAAAGTGGTTTTAGAGACAGTAACCGAATTGGAATTGGTGCGGGTTTAACCCAATTAAATATTTTTACCGATAATTTTACCGTAACACCAGAAAGTGGATGGATTGGTGGTTTAAGTGTTAGAGGAAATTATTACAACAACTGGCAAATGAGTTTCGGAATGTTTTTTACCGATAGTAATTTTTCGATTCCAACATTAAAAGGATTGCAACAAACGCAAACCAACTTTAAAATGTCTGCTGTTCAAATTTATATTGTTCCAAGTTATGTTGCCATTGAAGACCATTTGAATTTAGAATTTGGTCCTGTTTTGCAAGTAAACGGAAAATTAGGAATTGATAAAGATGACGAAAACAATTTATTATTAGACCAACCAGGTTTAATTGCCAAAGACATTCTAGATGTTTCAAAATTTAATGCAAACTTTTACGTTGGGATTAACGGCGGAATCAAAAATGTAAGAGCAAGAATTGGTTATCAATACGGTTTAACTAATTTTTTCGGAAATTTAAAAAACAATGATAACGTTAAGTTACTTGGCGAAAAAATGAAAGGAAATATTGGCTTGATTAGTGGCCAGATTACAATATATCTTTAATAAAAAAGCCCTTATAATTCAGGGCTTTTCTTTTATAAACTAGTAATCGCTTTTTCAATTCTTTTCACCGTTTCGGCTTTTCCAATCATTTCAATAATGTCGAATAAATGTGGGCCTTTTAATGCGCCTACTAAACTCAATCGTAACGGTTGCATTATTTTCCCCATTCCAATTTCGTTAGCTGTCATCCATTCTTTTAATAAGGTTTCAATATTAACAGAAGTAAAATCTTCAATCTTTTCTAATTCCGAAATCACTTGTTGCATTAATCCTGGTGTTTCTTCTTTCCAGTTTTTAGCAGCTTTTTCATCGTATGATGTTGGTGCTTCAAAGAAATAATCCGCTAAATCCCAAAATTCGTTTACAAAATGTGCTCTTTCTTTAATTAAAGAAACCACTTTTACCAAATCAAGAGAAGTCGAGATTCCTTTTTTATCTAAAATCACTTTAAAGCTTTCTGCTAAGCTTTCATCAGATTGCTTTTGTAAATATTGATGATTGAACCATTTGTTTTTCTCTGGATCAAACTTCGCTCCTGCTTTGTGAATTCGGTTTAAATCGAATTTTTGTACTAATTCTTCTAAAGAGAAAATCTCTTGTTCGGTTCCATCATTCCAACCTAATAACGCTAAAAAGTTGATAACTGCTTCAGGGAAAAATCCGTTTTCTCTGTAACCAGATGAAATTCCTTCTTCTGTTTTCCATTCCAAAGGAAATACTGGGAATCCCATTTTATCACCATCACGTTTTGATAATTTTCCGTTTCCAATTGGTTTTAAAATCAAAGGTAAATGCGCAAATTCTGGTGCGTTCCAACCAAAGGCTTTGTATAATAAATGATGTAAAGGTAAACTTGGTAACCATTCTTCTCCACGAATAACATGCGACGTTTCCATTAAATGGTCATCCACAATATTCGCTAAATGGTACGTTGGCATACCATCTGACTTGAATAATACTTTATCATCTAATAAATTCGTATCAAATTTAATGTCGCCACGAATGATGTCTTTTAATTCTAAAATTTCATTCACAGGTGTTTTAAAACGGATAACATATTGTTCTCCAGCAGCAATTCGTTCCGCTACTTTTTCACGTGAAACCGTCAACGAGTTATCCAATTGCTCTCTTACAGAATGATTATAAATGAACGTTTTACCGTTCGCTTCTGCTTCTTTTCGCATTGCATCTAAACTTTCAGCGGTATCAAAAGCATAATACGCCCAACCTGAATTAATCAATTGGTCTGCATATTGTTGGTACATAGCTTTGCGTTCACTTTGACGATAAGGTCCAAATTTTTCATTCTTTCCAACAGTTTCATCTGGCGCAATTCCTAACCATTCTAAAGCTTCAAAAATATAGGCTTCTGCTCCTGGAACAAAACGCGTTTGATCGGTATCTTCAATTCGTAAATAGAAAGTACCACCATGTTTTTTGGCAAATAAATAATTGAATAAAGCGGTACGAACACCACCAATATGCAAAGGTCCAGTTGGACTTGGTGCAAATCTTACTCTTACTGACATTTCGTTAAATTTTGTGCAAAGATACGATTACAATTTAGAAGTAAGAATTTAGATTTTAGAAAATCATTAGGTTATTAACAATCCGATGCTGCAAATGTTAAGTTTCACTAAAAACCTATTGACAATTCTAGGAAGATGTTGTATTTTTATCGGTTATAAACAGTATATCAACAATTTTGGAAGCAAAAAGCATTATTTTCGATAAGCTAGAAGGGTTTATCAAGAAATTTTACACCAACGAACTGATAAAAGGAGTCATTCTTTTCATCGGATTGGGCTTGTTGTATTTCATTTTTACCTTATTGATTGAATACTTTTTATGGTTATCCACATCTGGAAGAACCATTTTGTTCTGGCTATTCGTAGGTGTAGAATCGTTTTTATTGATTCGATTCATTGCTTTTCCGTTTTTTAAATTATTCAAATTACAACAAGGAATCAATTACGAACAAGCTTCAGCAATCATCGGAAATCACTTTTCGGAAGTGCAAGACAAGTTGTTGAACTTTCTACAATTGGCAAATCAAAGTCAAACATCGGAATTATTAGCGGCTTCTATCGAACAGAAAGCAGCATCGTTACAACCGATTCCGTTTTCAAATGCAGTCAATTTTGCTAAGAACAAAAAGTTTTTACCTTATGCGATTGTTCCAATTCTATTATTGATACTGTTTTTCGTTACCGGAAATTCCGAAGTAATATCGAAAAGTTTTACTCGAGTTGTGAATTATGAAACGAAATTCGCTCCTCCAGCTCCGTTTGAATTTGTTGTGTTGAATAAATCATTAACCGTACAACAGAATTCCGATTTTGTTCTTCAAGTAAAAACACAAGGAAAAGTAATACCTGAAAATATAGCGATTCAAATTGGTGATGAAGAATATTTTTTACAAAGCACAAAGCCAGGAGTTTTCGAATATACGTTTTCAAAAGTATCAAAAGATGTTACTTTTTCGTTTCAAGCAAATGGATTAAATTCGAAAGAGTATAAGATTAATGTGGTGGATGTCCCAACGATTGCCAACTTTGAAATGGTGTTGCAATATCCTTCTTATTTAGGTAAAAAATCTGAAATCATTCAAGGAACTGGAAATGCAGTCGTTCCTGAAGGAACTGTTGTGAATTGGAGGATTAACGCTTTGGCAACCGATAAAGTGAGTTTCAAATCAAATAACCAAGTAAGTGTTTTTGCGAATAAAGAAAACAGCTTCTCGCTTTCAAGAAGAATCACTGATAATTTAAGTTACGAAGTAATCACATCGAATAGAAACATCAATGAGTTTGAAAAATTGTCGTATCAAATCGCAACGATTAAAGATCAATATCCAACTATTTCAGTTCAAATTGCTCCAGATTCGTTAAAGTTAAAATCGAAAATGATGATTGGTCAAGTTGCCGATGACCACGGTTTGTCTAAGTTACAAGTTGTTTTTTATCCGAAAGGAAATCCAACTGCAGTTCGAAAAGCGAATTTAGCCATCAATAAACAAGCAGTTGATCAATTTATTTATTCTTTTCCAAATGGTTTATCGATTGAAGAAGGTGTAAATTACGAATATTACTTTGAAGTATTTGATAATGATGTAGTTAACAATTATAAAAGTACAAAATCTTCAGTTTTTCTTCATTATGAACTTACCGAAGAGCAAAAAGAAGACAAACAATTGCAAGAGCAGAATGAAAACATTAATAGCCTAGAAAAATCGCTTCAAAATCAAGAGAAGCAAATTTCAGAATTGGACAAACTCCAAAAAATGAATAAAGAGAAATCTACTTTAGATTTCAAAGATCAAAAGAAAGTAGAAGACTTCATCAAACGTCAAAAACAACAAGACGAAATGATGAAAGAATTTACAAAAAAGTTAACCGAGAATTTGGAAGAATTCAATCCAAAATCACAAGATAAAGACAAAGAAGAGTTACTTCGTAGATTAGAAGAAGCTGAAAAGCAAGCAGAGAAAAACGAAAAGTTGTTAAAAGAATTAGAAGAGCTTTCTAAGAAATTAGAGAAAGATCAGCTATTTGATAAAGCAGATAAGTTAAAACAGAATGCCAAAAATCAACAACAGAATTTAGAACAGTTAGTTGAGTTAACAAAACGTTTTTATGTAGAACAAAAAGCGGAACAAATTGCAGATAAATTAGATAAGTTAGCAGAGAAGGAAGATAAATTAGCTGATGATGCTAAAGAAAATTCTGAGGATAATCAGGATGCTATCAATAAAGAATTCGAAGATATTCAAAAAGAACTTCAAGAGTTAGACAAAGAAAACAAAGAATTAAAAGCTCCAATGGACATTCCTAACGATAAGAATGAACAAGAAGATGTAAAGAAAGATATGGAGAAAGCTTCTGAAGAATTGCAAAAACAAAACCAACAGAAAGCTAAACCAAAGCAAAAATCAGCTGCTGCCAAGATGAAACAAATGAGTCAGACAATGGCTCAATCTATGCAATCTGGAGAAATGGAGCAAATGCAAGAAGATGCTAAATTGTTGCGACAAATTTTAGATAATTTATTAGCTTTTTCTTTTGATGAAGAAGGTTTGATTAAGACTACAAATGCAACTCAAACACGTTCTTTGCAATTGAATAAAGTTTTAAAAAAGCAGCAAGATTTAAAACTACAATTCAAACATGTGGATGATAGTTTGTTTGCTGTAGCTTTACGTAACCCGAAAATATCTGAAAAAATCCTGAATGAAGTTGGAGAAATCCATTATAATTTAGACAAAACTTTAGAAACTTTAGCGGACAACAACATTCAAAAAGGAGCTTCACATCAACAATACGTTTTAACTTCGGCTAATCGTTTAGCTGATTATTTAAGTAATGTACAAAGTGAAATAAGTATGGAAATGCAGGGACAAGGTTCCGGTAAAGGGAAACCAAAACCAGGACAAGGTAAACCAGGAATACAGTTGCCAGACATCATTAAACAACAAGAAGGGTTGGGTGAAAAAATGAAAGATGGAATGAAACCTGGAGACAAGCCTGGAGATAAACCTGGTGAGAAATCTGGGCAAGGAAAACAAAAAGGACAATCTGGTGAGAACGGTGAAGATGGTGAAAATGGTTCCGAAGGTAACGCAGGTAAAGTCTTGGAAATTCTAAAAGAACAACAACAACTTCGTGATGCTTTGCAAAAAGCATTAGAAAAAGAAGACATGACGGGTCAAGGTCAGAACGCTTTGAATCAAATGAAAGATATTGAAAAGCAATTAATTAATAAAGGTTTTAAAAACGAAACGTTGCAAAAGATTTTGAATTTAAAACACGAACTTTTAAAGCTAGAAAAAGCAATTCAGCAACAAGGAGAAGACACCAAACGTCAGTCTAAAACTAACGACAAAAACTATAACGGCACCACTACTCCACTTTCTAAGGAATTAAAAGATTATCTGAATAGTGTTGAAATATTAAACAGACAAAGCTTACCTTTGCAACCCAATTTTAACCAGAAGGTTCAAAACTATTTTAAAAGCAATGATTAGTTTTAATTACGAAACAGATTTCGAACTCGAAAACGAAGCACAATACGAAGATTGGATTTCTCGCATTATTGAATCCGAAGGATTTGATGAAGGTGAAATCAATTATATCTTTTGTGATGACGAATACTTACATAAAATCAATGTTGAGTACTTAGATCATGACACTTTAACCGATATTATTAGCTTTGATTATACAGTAGGAAATTTAATACAGGGCGATATTTTCGTTTCTGTAGAACGCGTTCAAGATAATGCTAAAGATTTTAATGTTTCTTTTGAGGAAGAATTAAAGCGTGTTCTATCGCATGGAGTTTTACACTACTGCGGATACAAAGATAAATCACCTAAAGACGAGGCTTTAATGCGTTTGAAAGAAGAAGAGAAAATGCAAATGTTTCACGTGGAACATTAAGCTTATAAACCAGAATTTTTTTAAATGTTTCACGTGGAACATAATATTTATAGAAGATGTTTTTAAATCAATATGATGTAATTGTTGTGGGTGCTGGTCACGCCGGTTGTGAAGCTGCTGCTGCTGCTGCCAACATGGGGTGCTCTACGCTTTTGGTGACAATGAATCTTCAAAACATTGCACAGATGTCGTGTAATCCCGCCATGGGTGGAATTGCAAAAGGACAAATCGTGCGCGAGATTGATGCTTTGGGTGGATACTCGGGAATTGTTTCAGACAAGACCGCAATCCAATTCAAGATGTTGAATAAATCAAAAGGACCTGCTATGTGGTCGCCAAGAGTACAATCAGACAGAATGCGTTTTTCGGATGAGTGGAGATCGATGTTGGAGAATACTCCGAATTTGGATTTCTACCAAGAAATGGTGGCTGGAATTTTATCAGAGAATGGAAAGATTGTTGGAGTGAAAACTTCGCTTGGAGTTGAAATTAAATCAAAGACTGTTGTATTGACAAACGGAACTTTTTTGAATGGTTTGATTCATATCGGAGACAAACAATTTGGTGGTGGTCGTGCAGGTGAAAGTGCTTCTTTTGGAGTCACAGAAGATTTAGTGAAATTAGGTTTTGAATCAGGAAGAATGAAAACTGGAACGCCTCCTCGTGTGGATGGGCGTTCTTTGGATTTTTCTAAAATGGTAGAGCAACCTGGTGACGAACATCCAGAAAAATTTTCATATTCTAATTTAACAGCTCCATTAAAAACACAGCGTTCTTGTTGGATGTCGTATACTTCATTAGAAGTGCACGATATTTTACGCGAAGGTTTTGATAGAAGTCCAATGTTCAACGGAAGAATTAAAAGTTTAGGCCCGAGATATTGTCCTTCGATTGAAGATAAGATTAATCGTTTTGCAGATAAAGAACGTCACCAACTTTTTGTAGAACCTGAAGGTTGGACAACTTGTGAATATTACATCAACGGATTCTCAACTTCTTTACCAGAAGATATTCAGTTTAAAGCATTGCGTTCAGTAGCTGGATTTGAAAACGTGAAATTTTTCCGTCCAGGTTATGCTATCGAATACGATTACTTCCCTCCTACGCAATTGCAACACACTTTAGAAACTAAGTTGGTTGAAGGTTTGTATTTCGCAGGTCAAATTAATGGAACGACTGGTTATGAAGAAGCAGCCTCTCAAGGTTTGATGGCTGGAATAAATGCAGCGTTAAAAGTTCAGAATAGAGATCCATTTATATTAAAAAGAGATGAAGCTTATATCGGAGTTTTAATTGATGACTTAATTACGAAAGGAACAGAAGAACCTTATCGTATGTTTACTTCTCGTGCTGAATACAGAACATTACTTCGTCAAGATAATGCTGATTTTAGATTAACACCAAAAGCATTTGAAATTGGTTTAGCTAAAGAAGACCGTTTGATTCGTATGGAGCAAAAATTCTCTCAATCGGAAGCCATGGTGAATTTCTTCAGAGAAACAAGTTTAAAACCAGAAGAAGCAAATCCAATTTTAGAAGCTAAAGGTTCTGCTCCTATGAGTCAGCCTGATAAAATGTTTAAAGTTTTCTCTCGTCCGCAATTGGATTTGGAAGATTTTAGAAAATTTATAAAAGTAGCTGCTTATATCGAAGAACATGATTTAGATCAAGAAGTGGTTGAGCAAGCCGAAATTCAAGTGAAGTATTCTGGTTATATTGAAAAGGAAAAAAACAATGCGGATAAATTGACTCGTTTAGAAGATATGATTATTCCGGATAATTTTAATTTCGATAAAATACAATCCATTTCAATTGAAGCCAAACAAAAATTAAATAAAATCCGACCACGAACTATCGCGCAAGCCTCTCGTATTAGTGGAGTTTCGCCAAGTGATATTTCGGTGTTGTTGATATACATGGGTAGATAGAAAATAGATTAAAGAAAATAGAATTTAGACGAAATCTTTTCTCTTGATTCTTTTTTCTTTGCTCTTTTAAAAATGTTTCACGTGAAACAACGTCGTCAACCCCATTAAAATAAGCCTTTCGCATAAAAATAAAATAAATGAATTTTTTAGAAGATAAAAGTTTTATTACCGTTAAAGATTTTTCAGTTTCTGGAGAATCTTTTTCCTTGTTGTTAAATGAGGAATATCAAATTTTAAAAACACATCCCCAACCTACTTTAGATAAATTAGGTTCATATTACGAATTCGAAGATTACATTTCCCACACCGATGGAAAACGTACGTTGTTTGAAAAAATGTATCATTTCATCAAAAGAAAAGCCATTCGTGATAAAGTGAAATTAATTAATTCGTATCAACCTGTTAAAGGAAGAATTTTAGATATCGGAGCTGGAACTGGAGATTTTCTTTTGGAGTGCAAAAATCAAAATTGGGATATTCTAGGAATTGAGCCAAACGATAAAGCAAAAGGAATAGCTTTAGGTAAAGGAATTAAATTTGGTGATACGATTGAAAAACTAGAAAGCAATTCTTTTGATGTAATTACGATGTGGCACGTTTTAGAACACGTTCCCGATGTCGAACATCAGGTTGCTGAATTGAAACGTTTGTTGAAGCCTTCAGGAACAATTATTATTGCCGTTCCTAATTTCAAATCGTATGATGCGAAATATTACAAAGAATTTTGGGCCGCTTATGATGTGCCGAGACATTTGTGGCATTTTTCCAAAACAGCCATCGAAAAATTATTCGATAAACAAAACATGAATTTGGAAGATATTAAACCCATGTGGTTTGATAGTTTTTATGTATCACTTTTATCCGAAAAATATAAAACTGGAAAAATGAATTTCATTTCTGGATTTTTTATCGGTTTGATCTCAAATGTATCAGGATTCTTTAAAAAAGAGTTTTCATCACATATTTATGTGTTAAAAAACAAGTAAAAACCATTTTAAAACGATTTTAGACACTTTTTTATTCAATTTGATATAATTTGTTGTCTTTTTTTAAATGGTTTGTCTAATTTAAATTATGAAAGTCACTTTTAATAGCTTGAATCTATCATTTTTAAAAAATCACATAAGAAATTCTTATAATTGAAAAATAAATAAAAAAGCAACAAATTTGTTACTTTACAACTTATTATTACTTTTACGAAAAATTATTAATTACCAATATACAACCATGAAAAAATTAGTATTGATTTTAGGTGTTGCATTAAGCGTTTTAGCATGTAACAAAACAG
>DIST01000050.1 GCA_002421645.1 Flavobacterium sp. UBA6203 | reverse complement strand
TTTTGCATAAATATGCACAGTAATTTTTGCTTTCATGGTGGTGACCTTTTAATTAGTATTCAATTTAATTTTTAAACTTTTAGTAAACAAGATGTACACTTTTTGAACCAGTATTGAACTGGTTGTTAGTACGGTGTTTACAGTGCTTTAGAGAATTTAGCGAGACCCAAAATTGTAGAAATTTTTAGGGTCTCGATTTTGTTCCTTTAGTATTAAGATTGAATGAATAATTTGGTATATGTCCCAAAGCAAAAAGCCGATAAATCATAAGATTTATCGGCTTTTGAAACCATTTGTTTTTAAATGTGTGGGCGATGAGGGGTTCGAACCCCCGACCCCCTCGGTGTAAACGAGGTGCTCTGAACCAGCTGAGCTAATCGCCCCAATAAATCGCTTTACTATTACCGTATTGCGAGTGCAAATATACAAGGATTATTTGTATCTGCAAGTGTTTTTGAAAAAAAATTACACAATTTCTGCCACCACAAAAGTACTTCCACCTATGTAAATAAAATCAGAATCTTTCGCTGAATTAACCGCTTCACCATAAGCTTCTGATACCGAATTAAATACTTCCCCAAACAAACTAAAATCAATTGCTTTTTGTTTTAAAATTTCAGCCTCTAATCCGCGAGGAACATTGGGTTTACAGAAATAATATTTCGCACTTTTTGGAAATAATGGTAAAATCGAATCTAAATCCTTGTCATTTACCACACCTAAAACAATATGAAGCGTTTCAAATTGATGCTTTTGAATTTGATTCAACACTATTTTTAATCCGTGACTGTTATGAGCTGTATCACAAACTGTAAATGGTTTTTGTTTTAAAATTTGCCATCTACCAAGTAATCCTGTATTTCGAATTACATTTTTCAATCCTAACTTAATATGATTTTCCTCTATTTTAAATTGTGATTGTAATAATTTGATGGCTTGAAGAACTGTTTTTTTATTATGAACCTGATAATCTCCTAACAAAGCGCATTCGTAAGTATCTTCAAGATTATCTTGAGCAAAATATATCGGTGCATTTTCTAATTTTGCTTTAGCAATAAAAATGGGTTTTGTCTCTTCCGAATATTCTCCAATAACTACTGGAACATTTGATTTTATAATTCCAGCTTTTTCGGTAGCAATTTTCGGCAATGTATCTCCTAAAAACTGCGTATGATCAAAACCAATATTAGTAATTACAGAAACTAATGGAGTAATTACATTGGTAGAATCTAACCTACCTCCCATTCCAACTTCAATCACAGCCACATCCACTTGTTCTTTGGCAAAATAATCAAAGGCTAAACCAACCGTCATTTCAAAAAAGCTTAATTGATTGTCTTCGAAAAACGATTTATTTTGAGCTACAAAATCAACCACAAAATCTTCGGAAATCATTTCGCCATTAATACGAATACGTTCACGAAAATCTTTTAAATGAGGCGAAGTGTACAAACCCACTTTATATCCAGCTTCTTGAAGAATCGAAGCAATCATAGATGATGTCGAACCTTTTCCATTGGTTCCAGCTACGTGAATTGATTTGAATTTGGATTCGGGATGTTGCAAATGTTCTACCAACAATAAAGTATTGGTCAAATCTTTTTTATAGGCAGAAGCGCCTTGCATTTGAAACATTGGTAACTGGCTAAATAACCATGCTGTAGTTTCTTGATACGTCATTTTGAATGAGATAATAAAGAAATTATTCGCCTACTTGGAAATTCACTACCACAAAACCAATTTGAGTTTCGGGCGCATTAGCATCGGGTTGCCATTTGAAAGTTTTGGCGGTTTCTAATGCTGGATTTACTAGACACGGATTAGTATTTGTAGTTCCTTGAGAACGTTCTGCTTTTATAACATTGCCTTGACGATTAACCCAAATCTTAACTACAACCTTTCCAGATTCATTACAATCTTGTACTCTTTTACTATTTCCTGATAATTTTCTTCCAGCTAATCCCCAACCTGTTCCTTTTCCAGTTCCAATTCCATCACCAGAACCATTACCGTAAAAACTGTTTGCATACAAACTACCATTAGGATTTCCTTTATCACCACCTTCATTATCATCTCCATGACCTGATTGTGTAGTACCGTCTTGTTTTGGTCCTTTAATAATGCTATTCAAAGCACTGTTATTAGGTTTTACAGGTTTGGTCTCTGTTGGTTTTACAACAGGCTTATTTTCTGAAGGTTTTACAACTGGTTTTTTTACTTCTTTTTTAGGTAACGTAATTGGAGCTTCTTCATCTTGCGTTAACACATCATCTTCTTCTGCCGGAACAGGTTCCGACTGCGCTTGATCGGGCGACATTTGCACGGGTTCTGTGGGTTGTATTTCACCACTACCCGTATCGCTAGTTCCAAAGTTAACAGCTATTCCATTTTCTGGCGGAGGATCCATATAGGTCAATCCGAAAATAGTAAACAACAGAAAGAGTATCACAAAAATAACCGAAGTTATTGTGAATGATTTTTTTTCCTCTGGTGTTTCTAAAAATTTCATGATTTTACTATTTAGGATTAACCGCAATAACCATTTTTATTTGATTACGATATGCAATTTCCATAACCTTAACCACTTTTTCATGTGGAACCGATTTTTCAGCACGCAACACGATAGCCTTATTTTCAGAATTAGCAAACAAAGCCAATAATTGTTTTTCTAAATCGGCTTCGTTCACTTTGTCTTTATCTATAAAAAAGTTCAAATCCTTATCGATACTAACTGATGTACTTTTATTGCTATCTGTTTTCCCTTTAGCTTTCGGCAAAACGATATCTAATGCATTAGTAGTTACCATAGTAGAAGTTAGCATGAAAAAGATAAGCAACAAGAACACAATGTCGGTCATTGACGACATATTGAATTCTGTTGAAACTTTATTTCTTGTTTTACCTAACTTCATTATACTGGCTCGTTTAATAAATCTAAGAAATCAACTGCATTGGCTTCCATTTGGTTTACTACTTTATTCGTTTTTACAACTAAATGGTTATACCCAACATAAGCAATAATACCAACAACTAATCCAACAACTGTAGTGGTCATAGCCGTGTAAATACCTTCCGCTAAAACACCTACTTCAATTTGTCCACCACCACTTGCCATTTCATGGAAAGCAAGAATCATACCAACAACAGTACCAAGGAAACCAACCATTGGCCCAGCTCCTGAAATGGTAGCCAACATACTTGTATTTTTCTCTAATTTATATAACTCTAAGTTACCTGCATTTTCAATTGCTGTATTGATGTCTTCTAAAGGTTTTCCAATACGAGATATTCCTTTTTCAATTAATCGTGCTACAGGCGAATTGGTTTGCGCACATAACATTTTCGCAGCATCTAGCTTACCTGACATAATATTCATTTTGATATTATTCATAAAACTAGCATCGATTTTTGACGCTTTATTAATTGCCATCAAACGTTCGAAATACAAAAACAACGCAAAGAACAGTTGAAGGAATAAAACAATCATAATAATTTGACCACCAATACCTCCACTGGTAAGCAAACTCCAGATTGATAATGTTTTTTCTGTTACTTGTTCGTCTGCTACTACTTGACTAGCAACCGCTAAACTATCGGCTTGAAGAAATAAACTCATAAATTACTATTTTGTATTAAAAACGTATATTAATTTTAATTATTGTTTAATGCGCATTAAGAATAAAATCTCTTAAAAGTACAAAAACGGCACTACCTGCTAAAAATCCAATTAACGCTAATCCTCCAATTTTTTTAAGATACCAAAAGAAATCAATCTTTTCCATTCCCATAGCTACAACACCAGCTGCAGAACCTATGATTAAAATACTTCCTCCCGTTCCAGCTGCATAAGCAATAAAATGCCAAGCAGGCTCATCCATTCCAATTTGAAACATCCCAATACTAGCAGCAACCAAAGGCACATTATCAATTACTGCTGAACCAGCACCTAATAATAAGACTACTAAATCAGAAATTTTCGTTGAAGCATGCTCAGTTCCTAAGTACGGCACATTTGCTTCAAGTGCACCTGCAAAATCATACAACATACCTAAAGACTCTAAAGCTGCAACTGCCATTAAAATTCCTAAAAAGAATAACAAACTAGGCATTTCAATTTTAGATAATGATTTATGAACCGGACTATGGTGTGGTTGTGAACTTTCACCCATAGCTTGACCTACTCTAAATCTTCTATTACTTAAAAATTCTGCAACAGCTGCCACAACAGCTAAAGATAACATCATACCTACATATGGAGGTAAATGCGTTATTGTTTTAAAAATAGGAACAAATAATATACCTCCTAATCCCAAATAAAACATTAATGAACCACTTGAATTTTTTTCCTGATTTTCTTCTACAATCTCTTCTATTTTCCCTTTAAAAATTGAAAGTCGAGATGCAATTAATGTAGGCAAACCATAACATACAATTGATGGTAATAAAACATGAATAATTAATTGACTAGCAGAAACTTTATTAGCAATCCACAACATTGTTGTTGTAACATCTCCAATAGGAGACCACGCACCACCCGCATTTGCAGCAATAACTATTAACCCTGCAAACCATAATCTAACTTCTTTATCACTAATGATTTTTTGTAAAATGGTAATTAAAACAATTGTAGCTGTTAAATTGTCAATAATTGCAGAAAGAACAAAAGCTAAAGTAGAAAACAACCATAAAAGTTTGATTTTACTTTTAGTTCGGATAAAAGACTTGATAGTTGAAAATCCATCAAAATAATCAATGATTTCAACAATTGTCATCGCTCCCATCAAGAAAAACAAAATCTCAGCTGTTTTACCTAGATGGTGGAGCAAAACCCCTTCTATATGATGGCTTTCTTTTCCAATACCTGGAATAATTTCAAAGACTTCAAGATGATTTACTGCAATTAAAGCCCATAAAATAGCCATCATAGCTAATGCAGGAATCAGTTTATCTATTTTCAGAGAATGTTCCATAGCAATTGCGACATAACCAAGAACAAAAACTGTCACTAATAATATTTCCATTATAAAATGTTTAAACTAGTTGTTTTAAAGCAATTTCAAAAGCAGTAGCACTGATATTCTTTTTATCAGCATTTAAAGCATGTGCTTTTTGAATCGCATTTTTTATTGTGTTTGAAGTATCTGAGAAAATAGCTTCATCTGTCATTTGTACTTTTTTCTCCATGAAATAAGCAAAAACTCTAGCCATTCCACAGTTAGCAATGAAGTCAGGAATTAAGCTTACTTTTTTATCTGTTTCTTCCATAATTGGACCAAAGAAGATTTCTTTATCAGCAAACGGAACATTGGCACCACTTGAAATCACTTCTAATCCAGAAGCTACCATTTTATCAACTTGTTCTTTTGTAACCAATCTGGATGCCGCACAAGGCGCAAAAACCTGAGCTCCAATTGACCAAATTTTATCATTGATTTCAGCAAAAGGTATCATATTATCGGCCACCAATTTGTTTCCGTCTTTTTTAAGGAATAAATCTCTAATTTCTTCGAATGAAAATCCATTCTCATTAATAACACCACCATCTCTATCAATAATTCCAACTACTTTAGCCCCCATTTGTGCTAAATAAAAAGCAGCTGCCGAACCTACGTTACCAAAACCTTGAACTATAGCCTTTTTACCAACAATTGTTCCTCCATAAATATCGTAATAATGACGCGCCGCTTCGGCAACACCATAACCCGTAATCATATCAGCTACCGTATATTTTCTATTTACATCTGGAGAGAAATTTGGGTTTTCAATCACTTTGATAACACCTTGACGCAATTGACCAATTCTATTGATTTTATCCGCTTCTGTAGGTTTAAAGTGACCATTGAAAACACCTTCTTGCGGATGCCAAACACCACAATCTTCAGTCATTGGGATTACTTCGTGAATTTCATCTACATTTAAATCACCACCAGTTCCGTAGTAATTTTTTAATAATGGAGAAACGGCTTTATACCATCTTTCTAAAACTCCTTTTTTTCTTGGATCGTTTGGGTCAAAATTAATTCCTGATTTAGCACCACCAATAGCTGGTCCTGAAACTGAAAACTTAACTTCCATAGTTTTTGCTAACGAAAGTACTTCGTTCATATCCAACCCTTTACGCATACGAGTTCCACCACCTGCAGCACCACCTCTTAACGAGTTGATTACTGTCCATCCTTCTGCATCTGTTTCAGGGTCTTTCCAATTAAATACTATTTCTGGTTCTTTGTTTTCAAATTTCTTTAATAAATCTTTCATTGTGTTGGTTAAATTTTATTCGTTTTACAAATATACATAATCTGTTTAAGGACTAAAGCCTAAACTCTAATTTTTAGTTTTTTATAACATTCAACTAAATACAACTCCAGTTGAATGATTTTTACTAGCTCCTGTTACTGAGGATAATACATTAATTTCATTTCGTAATCGCAATACTCCTAAAAATCCAAAAATCAACGCTTCTTTAAACTGAATCGTCTTATCATCAGGAATTATCACCTCAGTTGTAGGTAAATAATTACGCAATCTCTCAATTAAAAATCGATTATAAGCGCCTCCTCCTGTTATAAATAATTTTGCATTTGGTTTTGAACAAATATTTGCAATTTGAATAGCAATATGTTCTACAAAAGTGCGAAGTTTGTCTTTTACATCAATTGAAAACGAGTTTATCAAAGGAAAAATTTTCGCGTTTACAAATTCCATTCCCAATGATTTTGGATAAGGCAAAGAATAGAATTCCAAATCATTCAATTGTTGCAATAAATCTTGATTGACATTTCCAGATTTTGCTAAATTTCCAGCATCATCATACGGAAAGCCTAATTCATTCGCATAGAAATTTAAAACAGTGTTTACGGGAGAAATATCAAATGCAATTCGTTTTCCATTTTCATTAAAGGAAACATTCGAAAATCCACCTAAATTCAAACAGTAATCATATTCCGAAAAAAGCAATTCATCTCCTATCGGAACCAACGGAGCACCTTGACCTCCTAATTGAACATCTTGCACTCTAAAATCACAAACAATTGTTTGATTGACTAAATCTCGAATTATAGGAAGATTACCAATTTGAAGTGTAAATCCGTTTTGAGGTTGGTGTAGAATCGTGTGACCATGACTACAAACGGCATCGATTTCGGTCAGCTGATGCTTGGAAATAAATTCAGAAATTATCGAAGCTAAAAGTTTTGTATAATCGACATTCAATTCTTCTAATTCTGATGGACTAAAATGAATCGCATTTTTCAATTTGTTAAGCCATTCTTCCGAGTACGAAACAGTTTCGGATTGAAAAATTTCAAACGTCCAACGACCTGAATTATTGAATTTTATGTAAGCCAAATCGACTCCATCTAACGATGTACCCGACATAACTCCGATAACGTTGTAGTTTTCTTTAAACATGGGTTAAAATTACAAATTGTTATTGAAAATTTGGTAATTAATCTTTACATTTGGTTCCTGAAATTACAAAATAATCAAACATTACATCTAAATAATATGGATTTTAAATTAACCGAAGAGCATTTAATGATTCAGCAAGCTGCTAGAGATTTTGCTCAAACAGAATTATTACCTGGAGTTATTGAAAGAGACGAACATTCAAAATTCCCAACAGAACAAGTGAAAATGATGGGAGAACTTGGGTTCTTAGGAATGATGGTTGATCCAAAATACGGAGGAGCTGGTTTAGACAGTTTGTCTTACGTTTTGGCCATGGAAGAAATTGCAAAAGTGGATGCTTCTGCAGCGGTAATCATGTCGGTAAACAACTCACTAGTTTGTGCTGGTTTAGAAAAATATGGTTCAGAAGAACAAAAAGTAAAATATTTAACGCCGTTAGCAAAAGGTGAAGTAATTGGAGCTTTCTGTTTGTCAGAACCAGAAGCAGGTTCAGACGCAACTTCGCAAAGAACTACTGCTATAGACATGGGAGACTATTATTTAGTAAACGGAACTAAAAACTGGATTACGAATGGTGGAACAGCTTCTACTTATTTAGTAATCGCTCAAACCGATGCTTCAAAAGGACACAAAGGAATCAACGTTCTTATCGTAGAAAAAGGAATGCCTGGTTTTGAAGTGGGTCCAAAAGAAAAGAAAATGGGAATTCGTGGATCAGACACACATACCTTATTATTTAATGATGTTAAAGTTCCAAAAGAAAATAGAATTGGTGCTGACGGATTTGGATTCGCTTTCGCTATGTCAACTTTAAACGGAGGACGTATCGGAATTGCATCTCAAGCATTAGGAATTGCACAAGGAGCTTACGAATTAGCATTAAAATATTCGCAAGAGCGTGTGGCATTTGGAAAACCAATTTTCAACCACCAAGCAATTGCTTTCAAATTAGCAGATATGCATGTAAAAATAACGTGTGCTAGATTGTTAATTCATAAAGCAGCTACTGAAAAAGACAATGGTGAAGACATTGCTCATTCTGGTGCTATGGCAAAATTATACGCTTCAGAAATCGCATTAGAGGTAGCAAACGAAGCTGTTCAAATTCATGGTGGAAATGGTTACGTAAGCGAATACCACGTAGAACGAATGATGCGTGATGCAAAAATCACTCAAATTTACGAAGGAACTTCAGAAATTCAAAGAATCGTTATTTCAAGAGGTTTAGTAAAATAATCAGAAAAAAATAAGATTTTAAAAGGAGTTCAACTTAATTGTTCAACTCCTTTTTTTATTACCTTTAAAATAAAAATGCTATTTGAGAATTGGAAAGAAAATCTAGAACCTTTGATTAACAAATATAAAGGAAGAAAACATCCTTTATACTATAATAACAAATATCAATTATTGATAATGGTGATTTTATCTGCTCAAGATTCAGATGCGAATATTAACAATATCACTATTCCTTTTTTTGAAAAATATCCAAATCTGGATAGTATATCGAATTCAAGCATTGAAGAGATAACCCCTTACTTTACAAAAGTTAAAAATTATCCAACAAAAACAACTTGGATATATGAATTAGCTAAACTTTTAAAAACTGACAATAATATTCCAACAAATTTAACTGATTTAACTTCTTTAAAAGGTATTGGAAGAAAATCTGCAAATGTAATATTGAGAGAAACCAATCAAAAAACAGAAGGGATTATAGTTGATTTACATGTAATTAGAGTTGTACCAAGAATTGGTTTAACACCTAAATATGCAGATGGAAATAAAATCGAAAAACTATTAATGCAACAACTACCCTATGAAATCTGGAACGAAATTGGAATGGCTTTCTCATTTTTAGGCAGAGAAATTTGTCGACCAACCAATCCAAAATGTGATGATTGCCCAATAAATACTCATTGTAACTATTTTAAAAACTTAAAACAATAAAAAAACCAGTTCTATTGAGCTGGTTTTTTCAGTCCCTTTGAGACAATTATACTGAGTCGTCCTAAAATAGGTTGAC
>DIST01000062.1 GCA_002421645.1 Flavobacterium sp. UBA6203 | reverse complement strand
ATTTCAATCGTTATGTAAATGGAACATGGTTAGATAAAACCGAAATTCCAGCAGACAGAACGCGTTGGGGAAGTTTTGATGAACTTCGTAAAAACACCGATGACGATGTAATGGCCATCTTAAAAGAAGCTATCAAAGACAAAACGATCGAACCAAATTCTGATCAAGCAAAAGCAATAAATTTATACAAAACAGTTTTAGATACGGTAAGTAGAAACAAAGCCGGAATCGACCCGTTAAAACCTTATTTAGCTAAAATTAATAGCGTTCAAAATGCCGACCAATTAGTAGCTTTATTAGCCGAAATGGAACCCGAAATGGGATTAGGTTTCTTCGGAAGTTACATTGGTGCCGATGCTAAAAACAGTAACAAAAACGTAATCTATGTTGGAACAGGAAGTCTTGGTTTACCTGATAGAGATTATTACGTTTCAGATGCACCAGACAACAAAGAAAAACGTGAAAAATACGTGGCTCACGTAACCAGAATGTTGCAATATTTAGGCGAATCTGAAGCTACAGCAAATGCAAATGCAAAGAAAATTTTAGCCTTAGAGACTAAAATGTCAACCGCTACGTTAGACCGTGTTCAAAGAAGAGATAGAAGAAATACCTATAATCCAATGAGTTTTGCTGATTTACAAAAATTAGCGCCAACCGTAAAATGGGATACGTATTTCCAAAGTGTTGGCATTGGAAAAGTAGATTCGTTAGTAGTTTCGCAACCAAAATATTTACAAACTGTTGAAACGATTTTAAAAGACAACCAAGTTGAAGATTGGAAAGCCTATATGCGTTGGACCGCTTTAAGAGGTTCGGCAGGGTTATTATCAACCGATATCGAAAATGCGAATTTTGATTTCTACGGAAAAACCTTAACTGGAGCCGTAAAACAACGTCCAGCTGAAGAAAGAGCTTTAGCAACCGTTAATGGAAGATTAGGTGAAGCGTTAGGAAAATTATATGTTGCAAAAAAATTCCCGCCCGAAGCAAAAGCAAAAGCGCAAGATATGATTGCAAATGTAATGCAAGCTTTCAGTAATCGAATTGATAATTTACCTTGGATGACAAAAGCGACTAAGGAAAATGCAAAAATCAAGTTGAATAAATTCCGAGTAAAAATTGGATATCCTGATAAATGGAAAGATTATTCAGCTCTTGAAGTAAAGTCTCCAGAACAAGGCGGAACGTATTTTGAAAATTCAAAAATGTACGCGAGATGGAGTCACAAGAAAAACATTGAAAAAATGGGGAAACCTGTTGACAAAGAAGAATGGGGAATGTCGCCACAAACAGTTAACGCTTATTTCAGTCCAACAAATAACGAGATTGTATTCCCAGCAGCAATTTTACAACCTCCATTTTATGATTATAGAGCAGATGAAGCAGTTAATTACGGAGGAATTGGAGCCGTAATTGGTCACGAAATCTCACACGGATTTGACGATTCAGGTTCAAGATACAATGCCGATGGTAACTTAGTTAACTGGTGGAGCGATGAAGATTTAAAACAATTCACCACATTAGGAAGCGCTTTAGCAGATCAATATTCAGCTTTAGAACCATTACCTGGAATTTTTGTAGATGGAAAATTCACTTTAGGTGAAAACATTGGAGATTTAGGTGGAGTTAACGCAGCTTACGACGGATTACAAATCTATTTGAAAGCAAACGGAAAGCCTGATTTAATCGACGGATTTACAGCAGAACAACGTTTCTTTATTTCTTGGGCAACCATTTGGAGAAGTAAAATGCGTGATGAAGCAATCAAAAATCAAGTAAAAACCGATTCACATTCACCAGGAATGTATCGTGCTTATGTGCCATTACAAAATGTGGAAGCGTTCTATAAAGCTTTCAATATTTTACCTCACAACGGTATGTATTTGCCTTTTGAAAAACGCGTGAAAATTTGGTAATCAAATTCAAAATAAAATCAAATCCCATCTTTTAGGTGGGATTTTTTTGTTTGATAAAATAGTAAAGATTATCGCCACGGATTAAAGGATTTTCACAGATTGTAATCCTTCTAATCTTTTAATCCGTGGCTAAATTTATTTCTTCTTAATCGCGCGATTCACTATATAAAGTCCAGTAATCGTTATTGTTCCGCCAATAATAATAGCAGTCGTTAAAGGTTCATTAAATAATAAATAACCAAAAAACAACGCTACCATAGGATTGATGTAGGCATACAAACTGCTGATTTCGGTTGGTAAATTTTCTAAGGCATAAATAAACGCTATAAACGTCAACACCGAACCAAAAACTACTAAATAACCAATCGACCACCAGGAAATTGCTGGAATTTCACTCAATGGAACCGAAGTACCATTAAATCCAATTACGCTCGAAATCACAATACTCGAAATCAACATTTGTAATCCCAAACTAAAATACGGATTGAAATTCGTTTTATTTTCTTTGATATAAATCGAAGACAACGCCCAAGTAAACGTAGCAATTACCGAAAGTAAAATTCCAAATCGGAATTCAGGTTCTAAGAAATCGTTGAGGTAATCGTAGAAAATGACGCAAATTCCGCCAAAAGCGACAATCAAGCCAACAACCGCTTTCCAAGATGTTTTTTGACCGCGAAACAAACGGATAATAACAATCCAAAGTGGAAAAATTGAACCAATAATCGCACCCAAACCACTCGAAATGTATTTCACGCCCCAAGTACTCAAACCGTTACTCAGCATGAAATTCAAAACACTTAAAACCAAAATCGTACGCCATTGTCGTTTATTTGGCCAAGGATGTTTTTTGATTAAGAAATACAGCAAATACAACAATCCACCAAAAAGTTGACGCAGTGCTACCAATTGCATCGGAGGCATGTGTTTTACGCCTTCTTTGGAAGCAATCCAAGTGGTTCCCCAGAAAAAACTAATCCAAATTAATGCTAAAATCGGTAAGCCAATCGCATTTTTCTTTTGCTTAATGTAATTGTGAAATACGCTAAAATAAGCCATTATTAAATTTCTTTTTGAAACGAATAGCCCAAAATTCTTTCCACTTTTTCACTAGAAATAATTTTACCTTTCGATTCTGAATTTTCGGCAAAGGTAGGCAATGGCAAATTCAAAATATCCGCTTTTTTGTGATAATATGCTTTGCGTGTTGGATGCTGAGGTGCGACAGCGTTAAAGGTTTGATTCCATTCCCAATTGTCATTTCGAGCGAAGTCGAGAACTTTTTCAATAATTCCAATACAATCATCTCTTTGAATCATATTCACAGGAGCATCCGGATTTTCAACATTCGTTCTTCCTGCTAAAAATTTCACGGGATGACGATCTTCGCCAAGCAAACCACCAAAACGAATTACCGTAGTTTTAAAATGCGGATTTGATTGTAAAAGGGTTTCGGCAATAACTAATTGTTTGCCACTTTCGGTATCGGGATTTGGTTTTGTTTCTTCCGTAATTTCAACAATTGGAGAATCATCACCATAAACCGAAGTCGAACTCACAAAAACAACTTTCTGAACACCTGATTTTTCGATAAACGGAATCAACGGTTTTACTTTATTTACAAATGTCATTTCGTTTGAAGTCGAAGTTTCTCTTCTCAATCCAGGCGGAATATCAATAATTAATACATCGGTTTCTTTCAAAAAATCTTCCATATTTCCAATGATTTGATGTTCCTCCAATTGAATTTGGAAAGGCGAAATTCCAGCATTTTTTAACAGGTCTAATTTGCTTTCCGAAGTCGTTGAACCTTTTATTTCGTAACCTTTTGAAAGTAATGATTTGGCTAAAGGTAAACCCAGCCAACCGCAGCCGAGTATAGAGATTTTTTTATTCATTACTGTGATTTCATTTTTGTTATTAAAGCTTCGATATCTATTAAATTAAATTGGGAAAAGAGAAATGCAAATAAAACAAGAAGTAACACTATTTTGATTTTTGTTTTAAAAGGAATCATTGGTGTCATCAAAGATTGTGATAAAAGAACTAAAATGATTAGTATAAATATGAGTTTGTATTCATTATAAAAATTTAGATAAAGAAAGAGATTTGAATTATAGTTGTTTTCTAAGCCGAATCCGCCCATTATGAATCCACCATATAGAAATGCAAATTTTGAAAAAACTAACATGAAATACCATATTAAAGTGTTTTGATTTGCAATTGCTTTTTTTCGAGTGAATTGAATTCGTCTATCCAAGTACGATTTATTTTTATCCAAATTTATCTTAATGAAGAAATGTAGCCCAATAATAAGTCCCAAAAAAGCATAGAATAAGTTATAAAATTGTAATTCTTCAGATGTAAATTTTAAATACTCAAAATTTTCTGTTAATGAGAATAATCTATATAAATCTCGTATAGAAGTAAAAAATAAATATGCCGAAAAACTCAGAAGTAAACTAACTATAAATCCACCCCAAAGTCTAATTTTTGAAATAGTTAATTCTTCTCTAAATGAAATCTTTTCTCTTTCCTCTTTCATCTATCTTCTTAACTATCTTTCTTTACCAACATATAAAAATCATCTTCCAAAGCACGATAGCCTTGGTCGTACAAAAAGAAATAGGTATTGCCGGTTTTGGTTTGTAACATGCTGGTAAAAAACTCAAAATCGAAACCTTTGCTTAGCAATTTGGTTTTCGTGGTTTTTCCTTTGTCTTCTGGGTTGAGTTCACACAAAATGCGGTAATTTTTACGCAATTTGTTATTAATGTTGCGCATCAGATTGTTCTGATCTTTGTTCATTTTGTTGTTGTACGCATTGCGGCAACCATCCGAACAAAATTTTTTGTCTTCGCGACCGATGATTTTATCGCCACATTCTAAACAGGTTTTACTCATAGTTATACTATTTTGTTAGACCTGACAGGTTTTCGAAACCTGTCAGGTCTGGAAAAATTACTTCTTAAAATTAAACTTCATCTCTTTACCACTATCCTCAAAAACCACGTAAATATTAATCTCGTTATCCGAAATTTTCTCAAACGTAAATTTGTCGAAATACACATGCGTTGGAGTAACTTTTACCAATCTAAAATTCTCACTAACTTCCGCTTTTTCCCAACCTTTCAGTTCACCATCAAAATGTTTGAGTTGTAACAAAAGGGTTTTGTCTTTTTCAATAATGTGTCCCAATTCATAGAAAGCAACTTTACCAGCAACCACTAATTTGAAGCTAAACATCATCGAATTTCCAATCGGTTCGCTCCACGTTTCTTGGCAAATGCCTCCTAAAGCTTCGCCTGTCCAATTGCCTACAATCCATTTTACATCTTGCAAAGTAGCTTTTGGCGAACCTTTTTCATCGTTGTAATTCAAGGTGTTTTGTGCAAAAGCAGTAAACGAACAAATAAAAAGTAAAAAATAAATACTTTTTTGAAAGATTGATTTTTTCATCTGTAAAGTCTTATAATTAAAGCTAATATACAAAAATATTTTCCATTTACAAACGTTTACAAATATTTACAACCGATATTAAATAGCTAATAACCGAATAACGTTTTTTTCTTGCCACATCTTTGCACTGTCGAAATGAATGAAAGCAAAATTCAAATGCAAGTTCAATTTCAAAAATCAATTTTATTAATTATTTAAATTTTTACACGCCATGAAAAACAGAGTACAATTAATCGGACATGTAGGTCAAGAACCAGAAATCAAAAACTTAGAATCTGGAAGAGTAGCTAACTTCACAATTGCTACAAATGAAAGTTACACAAACGCCAAAGGTGAAAAAGTAGAACAAACCGAATGGCACCGTGTTTCCGCTTGGGGAAAAACAGTAGATATCATTGAAAATTTATTAACCAAAGGAAGTTACGTTGCTATCGAAGGTAAACTAACCCACAGAAGCTACGACGATAAAGACGGAAACAAACGTTACATCACAGAAGTGGTTGCAAATGAATTGGTTTTATTAAACAAATAGTCAAGTTCAATCCCTAATCTTCGGGACAAATTCAATTTCAAAATTCAACACATAGATTTTTTAAATTATTCCAATTTCTTAAATCTGTGTTCCAAAAAATCAAATAACACAAACATTTAATATTTATACGCCATGAAGAATTCAGTACAATTAATCGGACACGTGGGTCAAGAACCAGAAATCAAAAACCTTGAAGGAGGAAAAAAATTAGCAAACATCAGCATCGCTACAAACGAAGTGTATTATCGTGAAAACGGCGACAAAGTAGAACAAACACAATGGCACCGAGTAACCGCTTGGGGAAAAACAGCCGAAATTATTGAACGATTTGTAACCAAAGGAAAAGAAATCGGAATTGAAGGCAAACTTACTCACAGAAGTTACGACGATAAAGACGGAATCAAACGCTATGTTACAGAAGTAATTGCGAATGAAATTTTGTTAATCGGTAAATAAGGATGTTATGCAAGTTAGAGTATTTTCAATCCGTTTGGATAACGCATTTTTGGAGTACGACCAACAACAATTGAATGCTTTTTTGAATTCGGTTACGTTTAAAAAATCGAGTACGCAATTTGTTGAAAGTGAAGCAGCACATTGGTCAGTTATTGTTCATTATGAATCAGAAGAACAAGAAAAACCAGAGCGATTAGAACGTAAATCGTATGAAGACTTGAATCCAAAAGATAAACAAGTGTTCAATTATTTAAGACAATGGAGAATTGAAAAAGCAGAACAACTCAAATTAAAGAATTTTATGATTTGTCACAATTCAGAATTAATCGATTTAGCCATGTACAAGCCAAGCAACTTAGATGAATTACAACAAATCAAAGGTTTCGGGAAACAAAAAGCGGAGAAATTCGGAGAAGATATTTTAGCAATTTTAAATGCCGTTTGAGAAAAGACCACCAGCGAAAGTTGGTGGTTTATTTGTTTAATTCGGTTTGTAATGCTTCGATAAATAAGCCTATATGATAGCCATCAACCAAACCATGATGTACTGTAACAGAAAGCGCCATCGATTTATTTCCGTTTTCTTCAACCAGTTTTCCGTAGGAAATTTTTGGACAACTATCGGCAACACCAAAATTTCTAGAATGCGTTAATCCAGTAAAATTTATCCAAGGAACAGCCGAAAAATGAATAATATTTTCAGGATATTCTCTAGTTAAAATTCCAGTTGTGGTTTGGATTCTTTCAATTTCTTTTTGAACAATTGTATTAAATTCGTGAATGTCTTCATGAAATTTCATAAACGAAAATCCAAACGTTTTATCTTCTCTCATAATAGTAGCTGAAGCGTCAATTTCTTCGTATAGAAACACATTTTTACCTTCAATTCGGTATCTGAAATTTTCAATTTGATTTACTGCTGCAAGCGTTTTGTGAAGATAATATACAAAAAATGAAATTTGCATTGCCTTTGCTTTTTCATAAGCAGTTGTAAAATCAATTGTTGTAGTGATTCCAAAAAAAGGCTCTTGGAAAGCTGAGAAAAACTCTAGATGTCCTTTTCTGTTCCAAGTAGATATGTCAATTTTTTGTTTCATTTTAATAAAGGTAAAATCTCAGCAATATGGGTAAACGATTTGAAATTTTCGTGTTTGATTTCGAAATCAATTTTCTCGTATTCCCAAGTGGTGTGATACGGAATGTGTATCGCATGTCCGTCAATATTTAAAACCGGTAAAATATCCGATTTTAATGAATTTCCAATCATTAGAAAATCTTCGGCTTTGCAATCTAAACGCCCTAACATTTTTTCGTAATCTAATTCGGCTTTGTCGCTCATTACTTCAATGTGATGAAAATAAGCGCCAATTCCAGAATCGTGTAATTTACGATGTTGGTCTTTTAAATCGCCTTTTGTGGCTACAACCAATTTATATTTTCCTTTCAATTGCTCCAAAACGGATTCTACATTAGGTAACAATTCGACAGGTTTTTGCAATAAATCTTTCCCAATTGCTAAAATTTGCTCAATTCCTTTTCCAGAAATTTGATGATTCGTCAATTGCAAAGCAGTTTCAATCATCGATAACGTAAATGCTTTAATTCCGAAACCATACAAAGGCAAATTTTTCACCTGATGATTCAAAATCAATCCCAAAATTTCCTGACTCGAAGCATAATCTTGAAACAACACACAAAAGCGTTCTTGTGCCTCATCGAAATAAGGTTCGTTGTGCCACAAAGTGTCGTCTGCGTCGAAAGCTATTATTTTTGGGTTCATGAAAAAATTAGAATTTATATATTGTTACTTTTTCCTGTTTGTTTTTATGGGCAAAAAGATAAAAATGGTTATTACTTTCAAAAAGAGTTAAAAAATTTTCTTTTGAATTATTATTTTCAACGTAAGATCTAACATTATCATAATTTGAAGTCACGTTTTTCAAATTTGTTGGTTTGAAATCTGAGGAAGATATACAACTTCTAATATATACAACATCTTTATCTGAATAAGAAGTAATTGATGATCCTGAACCATCATTAATGATTGCTGCTGCAATACCACCGACTAACCCAAACATTCCAAGCATTTGATAAGATTGTTGTCTTGGATAAGAAACACCAGCTATAGATAAATAATAATTATCGTTTGAAAGGAATCCTGTTATTGAAGGATTTTTAGCAAAACTTTTTCTTAAGAATTTCTCTTCATTTTTAAGAATTTCTCTGTTTTTTATACCTCCAACTTCTTCTATAAGTTCTGAATTGATATACTGATGACCTTCTGTAGCAGTTATTGAAAAAGAGTTAAGTGTTTTATTTTCAAAGTTTTTAATAATGATTGAAATTTTTTCATTGCTAAATTTTGCAATAAAAATTTTATTGTCAATTACAAAAGAATTCGTTTCCTTAGATAAAAATGAATCAATTGAATTTTCATCCTGCTTAGAAACAATGTGACTATTTGCTGTAAAATCTTTTAACGACAATATTACAAATTGACTAAAATTATCATTTACGTCTGATGAAATAATTATTCTTTCATTATCAACATAAATTTTCTTTTTTTCTGTTGCATGAACAGAGTTAAAGTTAATTTTATCCGTTAAAAATATTGGAAAAGAAGCCTTATAAACTGTTCCGTTTTCGTCATTTAAAAAATCCCAAAACTTTATTTTTTGATTTAATGAATTGACAAAACTCATATTAGAACAGTCAAATGAATTTTTTTCTACTGTTAGACCATTAAATCTGTAATAATTTATAATTGATGTTTCTTTAGTTACAGTAATAATATTAAAAAATGCATCTTTTGTATAACTACATAAAGTTTTTTCATTACTCTCAATGGGGTAATTTATTTCATTTTTAATGATCTTTTTATTTTCAAAATCAATAGTTAGTACCTCCAATGTTTTTTTGTTCTTTTTCCAATAAGTATAGAATAAATTTTCTTTTATACTATTACCCATGAAATCTCCAGACTTATCAATTTCTGTATGTTCAACCCTACTTAACACATTAAAACTTTTGTCTGTTTTTATTAATTCTATGTTCTCTTTATTTTTTAAAATAAGAGCATACTCATTTTTATTAGAGTCTTCAATACGATAAAAACTTTTAATCTTGTCAAGATTAATGTCAATTGAATTTACTAACTCTTGAGAGAAAGTTAATTTTGAGAACAGTAAAAACAGTAAAATAAACTTTTTCATTGTTAATATATAATTTAAGATATCATCGCACCATTAATCACACCTTCCGCATCAGGATTTACGAAAACCAATTTACCTTCTGCGTTGTTCGTTAATAATAACATTCCTTCGCTTTCCACACCACGTAAAGCTCTTGGTGCTAAGTTGACTAAAACGGTTACGCGTTTTCCAATTACTTCTTCTGGCGTAAAATGCTCAGCAATTCCAGAAACAATAGTTCTTACGTCAATTCCTGTATCTACTTTTAACACTAAAAGTTTGTTGGCTTTTGGCATTTTTTCAGCTTCGATGATGGTGCCAATTCTTAAATCTATTTTGGCAAAGTCTTCAAAGGAAGCCGTCTCTTTTTGCGGTTCAGCTTTTGCGTTTTCCACTTTATTGGCAGTTTTAGTAGCTTCTAATTTGTCTAATTGTTTTTGGATTTCGGCATCTTCAATTTGGGCAAACAAGATTTCGGCTTGACCAATTTGATGTCCAGCTGGTAACAAATCAGTTTTAGTCGTTACATCGTTCCAACCTAACGTATCGATTTTTAAAATATTTGATAATTTTTTAGCTGTAAAAGGTAAAAATGGTTCTGATAAAACCGCTAAAGCAGAAGCAATTTGTAATGCCACATACATTTGCGTTTGCACTCTTGCCGGATTTTCTTTTACCATTTTCCATGGTTCTTCATCTGCTAAATATTTATTTCCTAATCGAGCTACATTCATCAATTCACCTAATGCTTCTCTGAATCGGTAACGTTCAATCGAACTTGAAATTACGGCTGGATACGCTTTTAATTCGGCTAAGGTTTGCTCATCAACTTCTGAAAATTCGTTTGGAGCTGGAACAATTCCGTTGTAATATTTATTGGTTAACACCACTACACGATTGATGAAATTTCCAAAAATCGCTGCTAGTTCGTTATTATTTCTTGCTTGAAAATCTTTCCAAGTAAAGTCATTATCTTTAGTTTCTGGTGCATTTGCTGTTAAAGCATAACGCAATGAATCTTGTTTTTCTGGGAAATCTTGTAAATATTCATGTAACCAAACCGCCCAGTTTTTAGAAGTCGATAATTTATTTCCTTCTAAATTCAAGAATTCGTTTGCTGGAACATTATCAGGTAAAATGTAATTTCCTTCCGCTTTTAACATCGCAGGGAAAATAATACAATGGAACACGATATTGTCTTTTCCAATGAAATGAACCAATTTTGTATCGGCATCTTTCCAATACGGTTCCCAATCTTTTCCTTCGCGAGCCGCCCATTCTTTGGTTGATGAAATGTAACCAATTGGCGCATCAAACCAAACATATAATTTTTTTCCTTCCGCACCTTCTACTGGAACATCGATTCCCCAATCCAAATCACGTGTTACCGCTCTTGGTTCTAAGCCACCATCAACCCACGATTTTACTTGTCCGTAAACATTCGGTTTCCAATCGTTTTTATGACCTTCTAAAATCCATTCTCTTAAGAATGATTCGTAACGATTTAAAGGTAAAAACCAGTGTTTTGTTGATTTTAAAATTGGAGTTTCACCTGTAATTGTTGATTTCGGATTAATTAAATCCGTTGCATTTAAAGTCGAACCACATTTTTCGCACTGATCGCCATACGCTTCAGGATTGTCGCATTTTGGACAAGTTCCAGTCACGAAACGGTCGGCTAAAAATTGGTCAGCTTTTGCATCGTATAATTGTTCGGTAGTTTCTTCGATGAAATCTCCGTTATCATATAATTTTCTAAAAAATTCCGAAGCCGTTTTATGATGAATTTCGGCAGAAGTTCTCGAATAATTATCAAAAGAAATTCCGAAATCTAAAAACGATTTACGAATGATTCCGTCATATTTATCAATTACTTGTTGAGGTGTGATGCCTTCTTTTTTAGCTTTCATTGAAATTGCTACACCGTGCTCGTCGCTTCCGCAAATGAAAGCCACATCTTTTCCTTGCAAACGCAAATATCTCGCATAAATATCAGATGGAACATAAACACCTGCTAAATGTCCAATGTGAATAGGACCATTCGTATAAGGTAAAGCCGCAGTAATCGTATATCTTTTCGGATTTTCTAACATAATTTTTTTATTTTAACGCAAAGACGCTAAGTTTTTCGCAAAGCTTTGCAAAGAATTTTAAGTTTTAAAAGTGCAAATGTCGTGAAAATTATAATTTATTCACAACTCGTCTAATACCTTCTTTTAAAAGAACGGAATTAAAGTTTAAAAGTAAGCCTAATTTGAAGTTGCCGAGCCTTAAATAAGTTAAAGTTTGAGCAAAATGAAGTTCGGAAAGTTCTTCAACACTTTTTAATTCTATAACGAGTTTGTCTTCAACAAGTAAATCGATTCTGTAACCGCAATCTAGTTTTACTTCTTCGAAAATCAATGGAATTGATTTTTCCTTTTCAACTTTAAATCCTGCTTGTACAAGTTTATAATAAAGGCATTCTTTATAGGTGTTTTCAAGTAAGCCAGGGCCTAATGCATTGTGAACTTCAATGGCAATTCCAATAACTTTGTTTGAGATTTCATTTTCTGTCATTTTTCCTTTTTTTAACTTGGCGAATAACTTCTAAACTTTGCGTTAAATTTTGAACAACTGAAGTGTTAATTTAAGAGAGTAAAGACTATTTTATTAAAAACTGAAACAAAAATAATCGATTAGTGACGAAATCCCGAATTTTAATTGGATTTTGTTTACTTTTGAGTTAATAAAATCTGACGATGTATAGATTTATTTTGATACTTATTTTAATTTCAAACTTTTCTCATTCGCAAAAGAAAATGAAAATTCCACCTTATCTTAAAAAAGGCGACACAGTTGCTATTGTTTGTACGGCTCGTAAATTTTTTCCAGAAGATGCAAAACCCGCTATTGAATTATTAGCATCTTGGGGATTAAAAGCAAAATTAGGTCGAACTATTGGTTTAGACAGTTGCCAACTTGGAGGAACCGATGCCGAAAGAACAACCGATTTTCAAGAAATGATGGATGACGACAACATCAAAGCGATTTGGTGTGCTCGTGGCGGTTATGGAACGGTTCGAATTATAGATTCGTTAGATTTTACCAAATTTAAAAAACATCCGAAATGGATTATGGGTTTTTCTGATGTCACCGTTTTGCACAGCCAATTGAATGTGGAACGCTTAGCTACATTACATTCTATAATGCCATTTACAGTACCAAAAGCACCTGAAGAAGTGAAAGAAACGTTACGAAAAGCGCTTTTTGGAGAAGTTATTTCCTATACAATTCCATCAAAACCATATGATGTAAAAGGAAAAGCTTCGGGTGAATTAGTAGGTGGAAATATATCGATTTTATATAGTTTATTAGGTTCAAAATCATCGATTGATACGAAAGGAAAAATTCTATTTATTGAAGATTTGGACGAATATTTGTATCACATAGATAGAATGATGTACAATCTAAAACGCAATGGGTATTTCGAAAATGTAAAAGGAATTATTGTAGGAAGTATGGCTGACATGCACGATAACGAAATTCCGTTCGGGCAAAACGAAGTGCAAATTATTACTGCGATTGCTAAAGAATATAACATTCCAATAGCTTTCGAATTTCCAGCCGGACATCAAAAAGACAACCGAACATTGATTCTAGGAAAGCAAGTTGATTTTGAAGTGAATGACAAAGAAGTAAAACTTCAATTTCATTAAAATCGGCACATCGACAAATTGAAAATTACACATTAAGCAAATGGCTGAACATAACGATTTAGGAAAATTTGGAGAAGAATTAGCGGTTGATTTCTTAGAAAAAAACGGCTACGAAATCTTGGAAACGAATTGGGTTTTTGATAAAGCCGAAATCGATATTATTGCCCAAAAAAATGGAATATTAGCCGTTGTTGAAGTTAAAACGCGTTCGAGTATTGAATTTGGTCTGCCTCAAGATTTTGTAAAACCTAAGAAAATTCAATTATTAGTAAAAGCTGTTAATGAATACGTTACGCAAAACGATTTAGATGTGGAAGTTCGTTTTGATATTATTGCCATTCATAAAGAAAAAACAGATTTTGTTATAAAACATATAGAAGAAGCATTTTATTATTTTTAATGTTAAATTTATAACAATTTGTTTTTTATTGTATCTTTGCGCCAAACAAACAACAAACAATATGAAAACAATATCATCAGTTGTAGAACAATACATTAAATCGAAGCCTTTTTTATTGAGTTCACTTTCTCAAGGAATTATCAATTTAACTTCTTTAGCTCGTATAATGATGCCTGAATTAGAAGCACATTTGGGTAAAGACGTAAAACAAGGTGCTGTTGTAATGTCATTAAAAAGACTTTCTGAAGAATTGGATTTCAAAATCAACTATAAAATTTCAAAAGTCTTAAAGAATATTGGTGAAATAACGGTTCGTTCTTCATTAACGGATTTTACGTATGTAATTTCTGACACTCTTTTGGATAATCAAGCCAAACTAATTTCGGAGATTAATAAATATCAAGATATTTTTTATACTTCATCAAGAGGGGTAAACGAAACCAATATTGTAATTAGTGCTTCTGTTGAAGAATTAATAGAAACAATTTTTAAGCATGAAAAATTAACGCATAAAATAGAAAATCTTTCTTCCATTACGGTTAAATTACCTCAAGAAAACATTTCCACTCCAGGTGTTTATTATTATATTTTTCAAAGATTAGCATGGGAAGGAATTATTATTCATGAAGTAATTTCAACAACAAATGAATTTACCATAATAGTTAGTGATGATCAAATTGATGTTGCATTTAAGGTGATTAAAGACTTAAAAAATGTCTTTGATTAATAAAAAACTCCCTATTTTTTTTCACTTCAAAAAATAAATGTATTTTTACCAAACTATATACTAAATTTGATTTTTAGTAGTTTAGAGTACAAATACCTTTTACATTGAAAAGCAATTTAATTAAATATTCTTTTACAGTTTGTTTCTTCCTGATTTTGATAGCATGTTCTGTCAAAAAAGATAAGTTTATAAATCGTAATTTTCATGCGGTTACTACCGAATATAATGTTTTGTATAATGGTAATTTAGCGTTAGAAAAAGGACTTCAAGAGTTAAAAGTAACTTATAAAGACAACTTTTGGGAGATATTACCTATTGAAAGAACTTCAGATATTGAAGAGGTTGTGTTACCAGGACAGACCAAAAGTAAAAACTTTGAACGAGCTGAAGAAAAGGCAGTAAAAGCAATTCAAAAGCATTCGATGAATATTGCTGGAACAGAAAAGAATCCGCAAATGGATGAAGCTTATCTTTTGTTAGCTAAAGCTCGTTATTATGAAAATCGCTTTATTCCAGCTTTAGAAGCATTAAATTATATTCTCTACAAGTATCCATTGAGTGATAGAATTTATCATGCAAAAGTGTGGAGAGAAAAGGTAAATATTCGTTTGGATAATGAAGATTTAGCGATAAAAAATCTAAAATTACTTCTAAAAGATAAAAAAATTCAAGGTCAAGATTTAGCTGACGCTAATGCCATGCTTGCTCAGGCATATATTAATTTAAAAGTAAATGACACCGCAATTTCCGCTTTAAAAGTAGCTAAAGAAGCTACAAATAATAATGAAGAAAAAGCGAGATACACTTTTATTTTAGGACAATTATATGAAGAAATGAATTTTAAGGATAGTGCTTATGCTGAATTTGAAGAAGTTATTCAAATGAATAGAAAAGCGCCAAGAAGATACGTAATTCAATCACACGCTAAGCAGGCTCAATATTTTAATTACAGTAAAGGAGATACTTTGGTGTTTTTAAAAACCTTTAACACCCTTCTTGAAGATAGAGAAAACAGACCCTTTTTAGATGTTTTAAATTACCAAATGGGATTGTTTTATGATAAAAGTAATAACAATTTACAGTCAAAAAAATATTACAATAAATCGATCAAAGCAAATTCTAATGATAGGTATTTAATTGCTTCTAATTACAGAAATTTAGGCGAAATATTTTTCAAAGAGGCTAAATACAAAGTAGCGGGTAAATATTATGACAGTACACTTGTAAATTTAAAGGAACGAACAAGAGAGTATAGAAAAATAAAGAAGAAAAAAGATAATCTAGAAGATGTTATTAAATACGAATTGATTGCACAGCAAAATGATAGTATTTTAAATGTAGTTTCAATGAATGAAGTTGATCGTGTTGCATTTTATAAAGATTATATTTCTAAATTAAAAAATGAAGACGAACTAAAAGTCAAAAAAGAAGCTGAAAAAGCCAAAAAAGAAGCAAACATTTTAGCTAATAATAATTCAAATTCCGGATTAATAAACCCTAATACTAAGGGGAAAGAAATTAAAATAGTAAATCCAAATGGGGATTCAATGATGCCGCCTGGAATGATGGATGATAATTCAAGTTTTTATTTTTATAATCCAGTGGCTGTCGAATTTGGAAAAAAAGATTTCCAAAAAAGATGGGGGAACAGAATGCTTAAAGATAATTGGAGATGGTCTTCAGACAAGGTGAATAATAACAATATTAATGATGATGATCAAAAGGATGATGATAAAAACAAAGCGTCTGATTCAATTTCTTCTGATTTGAAACCTGAATATACGGTCGAATTTTATTTAAACAAAATTCCTACAGATCGAAAATTAATTGACAGTTTGGCAAAGGACCGAAATTTTGCTTATTATCAGTTAGGTTTAATTTATAAAGAAAAATTTAAAGAATACGAGTTAGCCGCTTCACGTTTGGAGCAACTTTTAAAAAACACACCCGAAGAGCGTTTGGTGCTTCCGGCAATGTACAATTTGTACAAAATTTATCAGCAAATTTCGCCTATAAAAGCAGCTGATATGAAACAACAAATCTTGTCTCAATATCCAGATAGTCGTTATGCTCAAATTTTGAACAATCCTGAAGTTGAAATTACCGATAATGATAATCCAGAAATTGTTTTCAATACGTTATACAAAAAATTTGAAAACAACCAATTAAGAGAAGTTTTTGAAGAAGTTGATGAAGCTATTTTTAAATTTGCTGGAGAAGAATCGCTTCCAAAGTTTGAAATGCTTAAAGCAAAAATACTAGGCCGATTAAAAGGAGTAGAAGATTACAAAGTGGCGTTAAATTTCGTAGCTTTAACTTATCCAAATACCCAAGAAGGAAAACAAGCTGAAAAAATGGTCCAAACAGAATTACCTTTAATTGAAGCTTTAAATTTTGGATTGCAACAACCAACAGGTTATAAAATCATTTTCCCAAAGAGCTTTCCTTATGGTAAAGAAGTGAAAAATTTAACCGATAAAATTGCTAAATATATTAAAGAAACCAATGCTGTTGCTTTGAAATCATCTGAAGATATATATACAATAACCGATAACATTGTTGTAATTCATGGTTTTGATAATAAAGACGCAGCAGTTTCAGCATTAGCAGTGTTACAATTACATAAAAATTATAAGGTAACAGATAAAGTTTATATTATTTCAACTGAGGATTATAAGATTGTGCAGATTAAGAAGAAGTTGAACGAATGGATTTTGTTAAATAAATAAGAACCTCAAATCCCTATTAATATGTTTGAAAAGGTAAAGAATCAAGATCATTTATTAGGAAAGACCAATAGAATTGTTGAAGGTACTATAATTACAGGTGATATTTCTACATTGGCAGATTTTAGATTAGACGGAAAATTAAAAGGAAATTTTACTTCTGAAGGAAAAATTGTAATTGGACCTACTGGTGAGGTTATTGGAGATATTATCTGTAAAAGCATCGATATTGAAGGAGTTTTTTCTGGAAAATTACAATCAGAAGGCATGTTAAATGTAAAATCCAAAGCTCATATAACAGGCGAAGTAATCGTTGGTAAACTAGCAGTAGAACCTGGTGCAAGATTTGAAGCCAGTTGCGAAATGAGAACTCAAACCAAATAATGGACTCCAATAAGAAACAAGCCAATAAATGGTTGGTTTTTATCAATATCCCATTTCAAATGGGATTGATTATTTTTGGTTTTTCTTATCTTGGTAGTTGGCTCGACGAAAAATATCCAAATACAAACAATTATTTTTTTAAAGGAATAACTCTTTTTGGAGTTTTTGTGGCTCTTTATAATGTAATTAAACAAGTAAATCAATTAAACAATAAAAAAGATGATTAAAAAACTACCTGTAGTTGTTCAAGTTTTAATAGTTTCAGTTCTATTTTTTTTAATTCATTTCGGAATTGCTTCAGCATTAGAAAAAATTGATGAAACTCGATTTCTAATGTCTTATGCATTACAATTTGTTATGACTTTAATAATTATTTTGGCAATGATAAAAATATATAATATTGCCAAAGAACAATTAGGATTTGCTTTTTTAGGGTTATCCGCTTTAAAAGTAGGTATAAGTTATTTTTTTGCTACCGAATATTTGTTTCAAAATAAAGAATTATTACAAATTAATAAAACTAATTTTTTTGTTACTTTTCTATTTTTTTTAAGTCTAGATGTTTATTTTACAATAAGATTGCTAAACAAAAAGTAATTTAAGTCGAAAAAATCATTAAAAATTCAAAAAAAAATATTTTTCAAACTTGGAATATTAATTAAAGTTGTACTTTTGCAAAAATTTTTAAGACCAAAATTTTAGAATATAATCATTATGGTGATTTCAAGAAAACCACTTCATGTAATAGCAGCTATCGTAATTGCGATATTGCCTTTATTTAGTTTTGCAAATGTTTCTAATGATTCAGTAAAAGAAGAATCTCATGAAGTTCATGCTACAGCAGCGGAGACTCATCACGAAGCAGCGGCTGAACCTCAAGATAAAAAAGCTAAAGTTGATGCGTACATTCAACATCATTTACAAGATTCTTATGATTTTACTTTTTTCTCAGATGAAAAAGAAGGAAAACATTACGGGTTTTCATTGCCAGTTATTTTAATTGATAATGGTTTAAAAGTATTTTCATCTTCTAAATTTCACCACGGAGAAACAGTGGCTGAAGTAGATGGAAATTTCTATAAATTATACCACGGTAAAATTTACAAAACAGATGCTGCTGGAACTATTAGTTATGACGAGCATCATCATCCTACAAATGCAAAACCATTAGACTTTTCAATTACAAAGAATGTGGTGTCGATGTTATTTGCTTCTGCTTTGTTATTGTTAATGTTTATCGGTTTAGCTAAATCGTATAAAAAAGGTCCAATCCCTACAGGTTTTGGAAGAATTTTAGAACCGCTTATTTTATTCATCAGAGACGAAATTGCTATTCCTAATATTGGAGAGAAAAAATATAGAAAATTCATGGGGTATTTATTAACCGTGTTTTTCTTAATTTGGTTATTAAACTTACTTGGAATGACTCCTCTAGGAATCAATGTTACAGGTAATATTGCAGTAACTATTTGTTTGGCTTTATTTACTTACTTTATCACACAATTTAGTGCAAATAAAGATTATTGGATGCACATTTTTTGGATGCCAGGTGTTCCGGTTCCAATGAAGATTATCTTAATGCCAATCGAAATTTTAGGAACATTAACAAAACCATTTGCATTATTAATTCGTTTGTTCGCAAACATTACAGCAGGTCACGTTGTAATCATGAGTTTAATTGCGATGATTTTTGTTGGAAAAAATTTAGCAGCTGATTTACCAATATCATTAGGTTTAACATTGTTTATTTCAATTATCGAAGTTTTAGTAGCATTCCTACAAGCTTTCATCTTTACAATGTTGTCATCATTATTTATTGGTATGGCAGTTCAAGATCATCATCACGACGATCATCATTAATATTGAGTATTGTTTAATTTAATAAATTAATTATCATGGAGGGAACTCTTAATTTAATCGGAGCAGGTCTAGTTGTAATCGGAGCTGGTTTAGGTTTAGGAAAAATCGGTGGTTCTGCAATGGACGCTATCGCGCGTCAGCCAGAAGCTGCAGGTAAAATTCAAACAGCGATGATTATTATCGCTGCTTTATTAGAAGGTTTAGCATTCGCTGCTTTAATCTTAGGAAAATAATAAAGAAAGAAAAAACAGTATCTGTAACGGTTGGTTACAGGTACTGCTTTTAAAAAGAAAGTACTATTTAAACATATATTTTTCAAAACATGGAGAAATTAATTAACGATTTTTCATTTGGACTATTTTTCTGGCAAGCAATTATCTTATTAGTATTGATTTTACTAATGGTTAAATTTGCTTGGAAACCTATCATGAATTCAATTGTAGCTCGTGAGGAAGGAATTTCTAACGCTTTACTAGCAGCTGAAAGTGCTAAGAAAGAAATGCAAAACTTGAAGTCGGATAATGAAAAATTATTAGCTGAAGCTAGAGCTGAAAGAGATTTAATGATTAAAGAAGCAAGAGAAATCAAAGAAAAAATGATTGCTGATGCTAAATCTGAAGCGCAAGCACAAGGCGAAAAAATGATTGAAGCAGCAAAAGCTTCTATCGAAAGTGAGAAAAATGCAGCTATGGCAGAATTGAAAAATCAAGTTTCTTCTTTGTCATTAGAAATTGCTGAGACATTATTAAAAGAAGAATTATCTAACAAAGAAGCTCAAACTAAATTGGTTGAGAAAATGTTAGGTGACGCTAAATTAAACTAATATCATGGCAGGAACTAGAGCAGCAATTCGATACGCTAAAGCTATTTTGGACATTGCCAAAGAAAATAATTCTGTTGATGCAGTAAATGCTGATATGACTTCTATTGCAAAAGCAATTAAGGAAAGTGCAGAATTAAAAGACTTTTTGCAAAGCCCAATTGTTAAGGGAGAAATTAAATTTTCTTCTTTAAATGAAATTTTTACTTCTGCTCAAAAAGAGACAAAAGGATTATTTCAATTGCTTTTAGCCAACAAAAGATTTGAATTATTAAACGATGTTGCTTTACAGTTCAATGCTTTATACGATGAACTTAACGGAATTGAAATAGCGAAAGTAACAACTGCTGTTCCAATGACTTCTGAGTTAGAAGCTAAAGTATTGGCAAAAATTGCATCGTTTTCAAATAAAAAAATTACCATTCAAAATATTGTAGATCCAGCTATCATTGGTGGATTTATTTTAAGAATGGGTGACAAACAATACAATGCATCTGTAGCAAGCAGACTGCAAAATTTAAAAAGAGAGTTTAGTAATTAATATACCATTAAAGATATATCAAAATGGCGGAAATTAAACCTGCTGAAATTTCAGCAATATTAAAACAACAATTATCAGGTTTTGAATCTGGTGCATCGTTAGAAGAAGTTGGAACTGTACTTCAAGTTGGAGACGGTATCGCTCGTGTTTACGGATTATCAAACGCTCAATACGGAGAGTTAGTTCAATTCGAAAACGGATTAGAGGCTATCGTATTGAACTTAGAAGAAGACAATGTTGGGGTAGTACTTTTAGGACCATCAACAGGAATCAAAGAAGGTTCTACAGTAAAAAGAACACAACGTATTGCTTCTCTTAAAGTAGGAGAGCAAATGGTAGGTCGTGTTGTAGATACTTTAGGTAACCCAATTGACGGTAAAGGTCCAATCGGTGGTGAGTTATATGAGATGCCATTAGAAAGAAAAGCTCCTGGAGTTATCTTCCGTCAGCCAGTAACTGAGCCATTACAAACAGGAGTAAAAGCAGTTGATGCTATGATTCCAGTTGGTAGAGGTCAACGTGAGTTGGTTATTGGTGACCGTCAAACTGGTAAATCAACAGTTTGTATCGATACTATCTTAAATCAAAAAGAATTTTATGATGCAGGTCAACCCGTATTTTGTATCTATGTAGCTGTAGGTCAAAAAGCTTCAACTGTTGCTGCTTTAGCAAAAACATTAGAAGAAAAAGGAGCTATGGCTTATACTATCATCGTAGCAGCTAACGCTTCAGATCCTGCTCCAATGCAAGTTTACGCTCCTATGGCGGGTGCTGCAATCGGAGAATATTTCAGAGATTCTGGTCGTCCAGCTTTAATTGTTTATGATGATTTATCTAAACAAGCAGTAGCTTACCGTGAGGTATCTTTATTATTAAGAAGACCACCAGGACGTGAGGCTTACCCTGGAGACGTTTTCTACTTACACTCTCGTTTATTAGAAAGAGCTTGTAAAGTTATCGCTAACGACGAAATCGCTAAAAACATGAACGATTTACCAGATTCTATCAAAGGAATCGTTAAAGGTGGTGGTTCGTTAACAGCGTTACCAATTATCGAAACACAAGCGGGTGACGTTTCTGCCTATATCCCAACAAACGTAATTTCGATTACAGACGGACAGATCTTCTTAGATGGTGATTTATTCAACTCTGGAGTTCGTCCTGCTATCAACGTAGGTATTTCGGTATCTCGTGTTGGAGGTAATGCACAAATCAAATCAATGAAAAAAGTTGCTGGTACATTAAAATTAGACCAAGCGCAATTCCGTGAATTAGAAGCTTTCGCGAAATTTGGTTCTGACTTAGATGCAGTTACTTTAAACGTAATTGAAAAAGGTAAGAGAAACGTTGAAATCTTAAAACAAGGTTTAAACTCTCCATTTACAGTTGAAAATCAGGTAGCAATTATTTATGCAGGTTCTAAAAACTTGTTAAGAAATGTTCCTGTTAACAAAGTAAAAGAATTCGAAAAAGATTATTTAGAGTTCTTAAATGCTAAACACAGAGATACATTAGACGCGTTAAAAGCTGGTAAATTTGATGACAAAATTACTG
>DIST01000036.1 GCA_002421645.1 Flavobacterium sp. UBA6203 | reverse complement strand
CACCACCTCCCATTGGGTGATCAACTGGGTTCATTGCTACTGGTCTTGTTCTTGGTCTTCTACCTAACCATCTTGATCTACCAGCTTTACCTGATACGATTAATTGGTGGTCTGAGTTAGAAACTGCTCCGATTGTAGCCATACATGTTAACAAGATTAATCTTGTTTCTCCAGAAGGCATTTTAATTGTAGCATATTTTCCATCTCTTGCCATTAACTGAGCGAAAGTTCCTGCTGAACGAGCGATTACAGCTCCTTGACCTGGTCTTAATTCGATACACGAAATAACAGTTCCTAGAGGAATTTTACTTAAAGGCATTGCATTTCCAATTTCTGGAGATGCATCTTCACCTGAAACTACAGTTTGTCCAACTTGCATTCCATTTTGAGCAATAACGTAAGTTTTAGCTCCATCAGCATACACTAATAATGAAATAAAAGCTGAACGATTTGGATCATACTCGATAGTTTTCACTGTCGCTGGAATTCCAGTTTTAGCTCTTTTAAAATCGATAATACGATACTTTTGTTTGTGACCACCGCCTGTATAACGCATGGTCATCTTTCCTTGACTATTTCTACCTCCTGAGTTTTTTTTCGGTGCGATTAATGAACGCTCCGGCTTATCAGTTGTAATAGTGTCAAAGCTATTTACAACTCTAAAACGCTGACCCGGGGTAATAGGTTTTAATTTTCTAACTGACATTTTCTATTAGATATTAGTATAAAAATCTATTGTTTCTCCCTCTTGAACTTGAACAACTGCTTTTTTGTAAGCATTTGTTTTGCCACTGATTAAACCACTTTTGGTATATTTAACACTTCTATCAGCTCTGTAGTTCATTGTATTAACTGCAACAACATTCACACCATAAGCTGCTTCAATAGCATTTTTGATTTGAATTTTATTTGCATTTTTTGCAACTACAAAACCAAAACGGTTAAAAACTTCACCATCTTTAGTTATTTTTTCAGTTATAATAGGCTTAATTATGATACTCATAATCTTATTATTTACTTAAATTAGCTTCAATTCCGTCTACAGCACCCTCTAAAAGAACTAAACTTTTTGCATTTAAAATAGCATAAGTGCTTAATTCTGAAGTAGTTACAACGCTAGACGCTTTTAAATTGCGTGACGACAAATATACATTTTTATTTGTATCACCCAACACAAATAATGATTTTTTGTTCTCTAACCCTAAAGCTTTCAATACGTTAATGAAATTTTTAGTGCTTGGTGTATCAAATGTAAAATCTTCTACCACTACCAAATTAGACTCATTTACTTTTAAAGATAAAGCTGATTTTCTAGCTAATCTTTTTAAGTTTTTGTTTAATTTGAAAGAATAACTTCTTGGTCTAGGTCCAAAAATAGTACCTCCACCTTTGAAAACTGGACTCTTTGCAGATCCCGCACGAGCTGTACCAGTTCCTTTTTGTTTTTTGATTTTACGAGTACTTCCTGCAACCTCAGCTCTTTCTTTAGCTTTGTGAGTACCTTGTCTTTGATTAGCCAAATATTGTTTTACATCTAAGTAAACCGCATGTTTGTTTGGCTCAATTGCGAAAACTGAATCAGAAAGTTGAACTTTTCTTCCAGTTTCTTTTCCGTTGATATCTAAAACTTTTACTTCCATTACTTCTGAACGATTACATAAGAGTTTTTGTGTCCAGGAATCGCTCCTTTAACTAAAAGTAAGTTCTTTTCAGCAACTACTTTTAAAACTCTAAGGTTTTGTACTGTTACATTATCTCCTCCCATTCTACCTGCCATACGCATTCCTTTGAATACTCTTGACGGATAAGATGAAGCTCCAACAGAACCCGGCGCTCTTAAACGGTTATGTTGACCGTGTGTTGCTTGTCCAACACCGCCAAAACCATGACGTTTAACAACTCCTTGGAATCCTTTTCCTTTAGAAACTCCAACAACATCAACAAATTCACCTTCAGCGAATAAGTCTACAGCGATTACATCGCCTAATTTGTACTCCGTTTCAAAACCTTTGAATTCAACTACTTTCTTTTTCGCAACTGTTCCAGCTTTCTTAAAGTGACCTAACTCAGCTTTAATTGAATGCTTTTCAGTTTTGTCATCGAAACCTAATTGGATAGCTTCATAGCCATCTACTTCTTTGGTTCTGACTTGGGTAACAACGCATGGACCACACTCGATTACAGTACAAGGAATATTTTTCCCGTTCTCATCAAAGATACTAGTCATGCCAATTTTTCTTCCGATTAACCCAGACATATTAAACTAATTATTAATTAAACTCTTATTTATAATACAAATAGTATTCGCACACTACTCATTTTGAGGGTGCAAATATATAAATTATTTTTTAATTATCGCAAAAATAAATAGTTAAGTAAAAAAACCTTTAAAAAAGGATATTTTACCTACTAAAAATGATAAGAAAAAAACCGTAATGCTTTCACATTAACGGTTTTTTATAGCTATCATTGTATTTCTACAATGGTGTTTATCACACTTTAATTTCTACTTCAACTCCTGAAGGCAACTCTAATTTCATTAAAGCATCGATAGTTTTAGAAGAAGAACTGTAGATATCTAACAATCTCTTATAAGAACTTAATTCGAATTGCTCTCTTGATTTTTTGTTAACGTGTGGAGAACGTAATACAGTAAAAATCTTTTTGTGAGTAGGTAACGGAATTGGACCTGTTACCACAGCACCTGTACTTTTTACAGTCTTAACGATTTTCTCAGCAGATTTATCCACTAAGTTATGATCGTATGATTTTAATTTTATTCTGATTTTTTGACTCATCTCTTTAAAAATTAAGCGTTACCTTTTGCTTTTTTGATTACAGCTTCTGAAATGTTAGAAGGTGTTTCTTCATAGTGAGAGAACTCCATAGTAGATGTAGCTCTACCAGATGATAATGTTCTTAATGTAGTAACATAACCAAACATTTCTGATAAAGGAACATTAGCTTTGATAGTTTTAGCACCATTTCTATCACCCATATCATTTACTTGACCTCTACGACGGTTCAAGTCACCTACGATATCCCCCATGTTTTCTTCTGGAGTAATAACTTCGATTTTCATGATTGGCTCAAGAATAACAGCTCCTGCAGCTTTAGCTACTTCTTTATAACCCATTTTAGCTGCTAATTCGAATGACAATGCATCAGAATCCACAGGGTGGAATGAACCATCCAATAAAGTAACTTTTAAACTGTCAACTGCATAACCAGCTAAAGGACCTTGCTTCATAGCTTCTCTAAATCCTTTTTCTACAGCAGGAATATATTCTTTTGGTACGTTACCACCTTTAACCTCATTAACAAACTGTAATCCCATAGGAGCTTTACCGTCTACTAAATCAGCAGGCTCTAAACGGAAAACGATATCACCAAATTTACCACGACCTCCAGATTGTTTTTTATAAACCTCTCTGTGTTGAGCAGCTTTAGTGAACGCTTCTTTATATTCTACTTGAGGTTCTCCTTGGTTAACCTCAACTTTGAACTCACGTTTCATACGATCTACAAGGATGTCTAAGTGTAACTCACCCATACCTGAGATAATAGTTTGACCAGAAGCTTCATCAGTTCTAACTGTAAACGTCGGATCTTCTTCAGCTAATTTAGCTAAAGCCATACCCATTTTATCAACATCAGCTTTTGTTTTAGGCTCAATCGCGATACCAATTACCGGATCAGGGAATTTCATTGACTCAAGAATAATTGGATGTTTTTCATCACACATTGTATCTCCAGTCTTGATATCTTTAAATCCTACAGCAGCTCCAATATCTCCAGCTTCAATATAATCGATTGGATTTTGTTTGTTAGCGTGCATTTGGTAGATACGAGAAATTCTTTCTTTATTTCCAGAACGAGTGTTCAAGATATAAGAACCAGCATCTAAACGACCTGAATAAGCACGGAAGAAAGCTAAACGACCAACATAAGGGTCAGTAGCAATTTTAAATGCTAAAGCCGCGAAAGGCTCTTTTGTATCAGGACGACGGATAATTTTCTTTTGATCTTCTTCTAATAAATCAGCATCATCAGGGTGAATTCCTTCGATACCTTCTTTATCTAATGGAGATGGTAAATACTTACAAACTGCATCTAACATGAATTGAACTCCTTTGTTTTTGAAAGAAGAACCAGCAATCATAGGAATGATAGCCATGTCAATTGTAGCAGCACGTAAAGCATTGTTGATTTCTTCCTCAGTAATTGAGTTTTCATCTTCCATATACTTTTCTAATAAGTTTTCGTCGTAAGTAGCAATCTCTTCAATTAAAATTGAACGATACTCTTTTACTTCGTCAACCATATCAGCAGGAATATCAATAATATCAAAAGTAGCTCCTTGAGTTTCATCATGCCATACAATAGCTTGATTTTTAACTAAGTCAACCACTCCTTTGAAATCAGCTTCTTCACCAATTGGCAAAGTAATCGCAACTGCGTTTGATTTCAACATATCTTTTACTTGCTGACAAACTCCTAAGAAGTTAGAACCTTGACGGTCCATTTTATTTACGAATCCCATACGAGGAACTCTGTACTGATCCGCTAATCTCCAGTTAGTTTCAGATTGAGGCTCAACACCATCAACCGCACTAAATAAGAATACTAAACCATCTAATACACGTAACGAACGGTTTACCTCTACTGTAAAGTCAACGTGACCAGGAGTATCGATAATGTTAAAGTGATACGGTTTAGATTCAGGTAAAATTTTACCTTGGTTTGTAGGGAAATTCCACTCACAAGTTGTAGCCGCAGAAGTAATAGTAATACCTCTTTCTTGCTCTTGCGCCATCCAGTCCATTGTTGCAGCACCATCGTGCACTTCACCAATTTTGTGTGATTTTCCAGTATAAAATAAGATACGCTCCGTTGTTGTTGTTTTACCAGCATCAATGTGAGCAGCAATCCCTATATTTCTTGTATATTTTAAATCTCTAGCCATTTCTTTATGAATTAAAATCTAAAGTGAGAGAATGCTTTGTTAGCTTCTGCCATTTTGTGAGTATCCATTCTTTTCTTAACAGCAGCACCTTCTTCTTTAGCAGCAGCTAAAATTTCAGACGCTAACTTTGCAGCCATCGATTTTTCATTTCGTCTTCTTGCATACAAAATCATCCATTTGATAGCATATGAAATTTTTCTATCTGGACGAATTGGCATTGGAATTTGAAATGTAGCACCACCTACACGACGAGAACGAACCTCTACGTGTGGCATTACATTTGTTAATGCATCTTTCCAAATTTCTAATGCAGATTTTTCTGCATCTTGCTTTTTGTTTTCTACGATTTCTAATGCATCATAGAACACTTTAAAAGCAGTTGATTTTTTACCATCCCACATTAAGTTATTCACAAAACGTGTAACTAACTGATCGTTAAATTTTGGATCTGGTAAAAGAGGTCTTTTTTTGGCCTGTCTTTTTCTCATGTCTTTTGTTTAAAAGATTTTAAATTACTTTTTCTTTCCAGCTGCAGCAGGTGCTTGTCCTGGTTTTGGACGTTTTGCCCCATACTTAGATCTACGTTGTGTTCTACCTGCAACACCCGCAGTGTCTAATGCTCCACGTACGATGTGGTAACGTACTCCTGGTAAATCTTTTACTCTTCCACCTCTAACTAATACTATCGAGTGCTCTTGTAGATTGTGACCTTCTCCAGGAATGTATGCATTCACCTCGTTTCCGTTTGTTAAACGAACCCTAGCCACCTTTCTCATTGCTGAGTTTGGTTTTTTAGGAGTTGTTGTGTAAACACGAGTACACACACCTCTTCTTTGAGGACAAGAATCTAAAGCAGCCGATTTACTCTTCTTAGTTATTTGGGTTCTCCCTGTTCTTACTAATTGTTGAATTGTTGGCATAATTAAATACTAAAAATTTTTAATGTTTAAAATTCCCGCTTTTTACGGGGTTGCAAATGTAGGAATTATTTTTTACTTTCCAAATCATAATTTATTAATTTTCAACACAATTCATTTTAGCACCGATTTGATTTGCATTGTGTTATGAAAATTGGACAGCAACACCCAACTACAAACAAAATTTATTTTACTTTTTTTCGTTTCTTTACAGCGATGAAATCTATTTATCTTTTTATAATGTGTTTATACTTCCAATTTTCATTGGGACAAAACTATCATTTAAACATAAAAGGAACTTCTGAAATCGAAAACAAAACCATTGATAGTTTGCAATACGAAAAAAAACACACTTCTGTAGCATCTATCTTAGAAGAACAAAAACGTTTTGAAAACAAGTTAACGAATCAAGGTTTTTTCGATTGGCAGTTATTGGAACAGAAAAAAGTGAACGACAGCAGTTTTGTTTTTAACTACCGATTGGGAAATACAATAAAAAACAACACTATATATATAGGTAAACTTTCTGCTGAAGAAAAATCGCTATTACAATTAGAGAAAGACACTCTATCTATTACTACCAATGAAGTAGAAAATTTCATGAAGAGCAAAATTGCGCTTTTGGAAAAAAAAGGGTATTCGTTAGCAAATTTACAATTGGTAAATCAACGAAGAATTGGAAATAGTTTAATTTCTGATTTACAAGTAAAACTCAATATTAAAAGAAATATTACCGATTTAGTCATTATAGGTTACGATAAATTTCCAGCTGGAATTAAAAAAGCAATTACCAAAAAAGCTAAAAAAGCCACTTTCAACCAAGACAATTTAAAACAGATTAACGACACTTTTGACAAGTTGCAATTCGTGAATCAAATCAAATATCCTGAAATTTTATTCACCACCGATTCCACCAAGATTTTCGTTTACGTTGAAAAATCGAAACCAAATAAATTTGATGGTTTCATTGGGTTTTCAAACGATGACAAAAGTAAACTAACCTTTAATGGTTATTTGGATTTGCAATTGCAGAACATTTTGAATTCGGGCGAAAAATTCAATTTGTATTGGAAAAACGATGGCAACCGACAAACTTCGTTTAACATCGGAACGGAATTGCCTTATATTTTCAAAACTCCGATTGGAATTAAAGCAAATTTGAGAATTTTTAAGCAAGACTCCACTTTTCAGAATACCGTGACCGATTTGAACTTAGGTTATTATTTCGCATACAACACAAAAGCTTTTGTTGGTTATCAAAAAACTACTTCGGTAGATATTCAGAATACCAATTCGTTTAGTTTAAATGATTTTACCAATACTTTTTTGACTTCGAGTTTTGAACATCTTGAATTGAATCCTGATAGTTTTATTTTTCCTGAAAAAGCAAAAGTCTTTGTGAAATTTGGAACAGGAAATCGAACGATTACATCTCAAAAAACGAGTCAGTTTTTTACCCAATTGGATGTGAATTATAGTTTTAATCTGAATCAAAAAAACAGCATATTTGTTCGAAATCAGACTTTTTATTTACAAAGTGATGATTATGTTATAAATGAGTTATTCCGATTTGGCGGTATTAATTCGATTAGAGGATTTAACGAAAATAGTTTACAAGCCAATGCTTTCTCAGGAATCATAGCGGAGTATCGCTATTTATTAGCTTCTAACTTATACTTACATTCTATAACCGATTTTGGCTATTTCCAAGACAAAACTTCCAATACAGAAGACCGTTTATTAGGTTTGGGTTTTGGTTTTGGTTTGTTTACCAAAAATGGATTATTCAATTTAGTCTACGCCAATGGAAGCACGAGCGAACAAGCGATAAAACTTTCGAATTCAATTGTACATATTAGCTTTAAGACGAATTTTTAAAAGTAATTTTCCACAGATTCGCAGATTTTCATAAAACTTAAATAATAATAAAAAAATCTGCGAATCTGCGGTTAAAACATAATAACTAAAACTAAAATCCTATCTTTGCCACATGGAAAAAGACAACCAAATATTCGGGATTAGAGCAATAATTGAAGCAATTAATGCTAAAAAGGAAATTGATAAAGTATTCGTTCAAAAAGATGCGCAAGGCGACTTGATGCAAGATTTGATGAAAACGATGAAAAGAAACAACATCAACTTTTCCTACGTTCCTGTTGAAAAACTAAACCGATTAACTCCAAATAATCACCAAGGCGCGGTGGCAACCATTGCTCCTATTTCTTTTGTTGCATTAGAAACTATGGTTGAAAATGTTATTGAAACTGGTAAAAAACCTTTATTCCTAATTTTAGATCAATTGTCAGATGCACGTAACTTTGGCGCCATTATCAGAACTGCAGAATGTACGGGTGTTGATGGAATCATTATCCAAAAACAAGGCTCAGCTCCTGTGAATGGCGATACCGTTAAAACTTCGGCTGGTGCGGTTTTTAATGTTCCAATTTGTAAAGTAGATCATATTAAAGATGCTATTTTCTACTTACAAGGAAGCGGCATCAAAACCGTTGCTGCCACTGAAAAAACAGACCAACATATTTACGACATCAGCTTCAACGAAGGTGTTGCCATTATTATGGGTAGCGAAGACAGAGGAGTGAATCCTTCGGTATTGAAAATTGTAGATGAAAAAGCAAAATTACCAATGTTTGGAACTATCGAATCATTAAATGTTTCCGTAGCTTGTGGTGCTTTTTTGTATGAGGCGGTGAGACAAAGAATGTAGTTATTAAAATAATTTATCTAATTAACAAATAGAAAAATGAAGATACCAATTTTACTTTTGTTTTCAATTCTTATAACATCATGTTCTTCCTTTTCAAATTTTTCCAAGAATACAAAAATCGGGAAAGACAAAGAAGACAGAACCAAAGTATATAATTCTGAACTTAACTTTCAATCTTTAACTTTTGGAGATTTTAAATTTGCTTTAAACAAAAAGGAGTTTAAATTATTAAATCAAAATTCAAGTCCAGAATTTAATAATATTCTCTATTATGCTCAGACTGATGACGTTTCATACGAATACTATATTCTCCTGAACGATAAAAAAGTCAAAAAGAACAATAAGTTTATCTATCATGACACAATAATTGGAAAATCTAAATTCATTCTTGTTATTTCGAAAGACGCGCCAATCTCTGATATTAATTTTATAAAAAACAAGTTGTCAGAAATTACAGAATAACTCATTTCCTCCCGCCCAAAAACTCATAAACCACTTTCATAGAAGAACTAAAATACTCTTTAATCGTTTCTTCTGGTTTTGGTGGTGGATTAAAATTTCCTTTTTCGTCGAAGTTTTTCATGAAGGGATCGAGTTCTGGATTGAAATCGGGTTTTTCCCATTCGTAGAAAATGGGTTTTGAAAATTGTGGCGTTTTTAAAATTAATGCTAATGCCAATCCTACGATAAATCCAGCTAAATGGCCTTCCCATGAAATACCTTCTTTTACATTGGGAAACATGTACCAAACGCTTCCACCGTATAAGATTACAATCGTGAATGATAAGGCTACTAATCGGTAATATTTGGTAAAGATTCCTTTGAAGAAAACAAAACTTACCAAAGCATAGATTAATCCACTCGCACCAATGTGGTAACTAGGTCTTCCTAACAACCAAGTTCCTAATCCTGAAAAGAGAATTCCTAAAAACAACACCACGAACGATTGTTCTTTATAGAAATATCTTAATATTGGCAACAACACTAATAAAGCAACGGAATTGTTTGCCAAATGTTCTATATCGCCATGCAAAAATGGACTAAATAAAATTCCTTTCAATCCATACACTTCTCTTGGATAGATTCCAAAATGTGACAAATTATGTTGAAATTGCAATTCGTACCAAAAGACGAGCCATAAAGTCAATACAAAAAAGAGCGGTAATAAAATGACCGTTTTTGTAAACTGAAAAGGATTATCGTGCTGTTTTTCCATATTGATTTACATTCAAAGATAAAGCCAAAAAGATAATCATGAAATTATGGCAGACTTATTTAAACACATAGACACATAAGTTTGACTTTGGGATAAAAAGCGTTACACTTAACATAGTTCACAAATCAAAATCTACATAATCTTAAATTAATGAAATGCCTTAAATTGATAATTTTAGAACCTATGTTTCTATGTGGTAAAAATCTAAAAAAGAATCGCATATTTTTGTAATTTTACGTCATGAATCAACCATTAGCCGAACGCATTCGCCCACAACAATTATCGGATTACATCAGCCAATTGCATTTAGTTGGACCTGAAGGTTCGTTAACGCAACAAATTGCCAAAGGATTAATTCCAAGTTTGATTTTATGGGGACCACCCGGAACTGGAAAAACGACTTTAGCGCAAATCATTGCTCAAGAAAGCAAACGTCCTTTTTACCAATTGAGTGCGATACATTCTGGAGTGAAAGACATTCGTGAGGTAATCGAAAAAGCGAAACAAAGTAGTGGTTTATTCACCGCAAAAAATCCGATTTTGTTTATTGATGAGATTCATCGTTTTTCAAAATCCCAACAAGATTCTTTGTTGGCTGCGGTGGAAAAAGGTTGGGTAACTTTAATTGGAGCTACTACCGAAAATCCGAGTTTTGAAGTCATACCCGCTTTATTGTCAAGATGTCAGGTTTATGTTTTGAATGCGTTTACCAAAGACGATTTAGAAGCGTTATTACATCGAGCTATGAAAACCGATTTAGAACTTCAAAACAAAGTCATTCAATTAAAAGAAACCGAAGCTTTATTAAGACTTTCGGGTGGCGATGGACGAAAATTATTAAATATTTTCGAATTAGTCATTAATGCTAACGAAAGTGATACCATTGAAATTACGAATGAAAAGGTAATGCAATTGGTCCAAAAAAACACGGTGTTATATGACAAAACAGGCGAACAACATTATGATATAGTTTCGGCTTTCATTAAATCGATTCGTGGAAGCGACCCAAATGGTGCGGTGTATTGGTTAGCTCGAATGATTGAAGGTGGCGAAGATGTAAAATTCATCGCCCGAAGAATGCTTATTTTAGCAAGTGAAGATATTGGAAATGCAAATCCAACGGCTTTGATAATGGCAAATAATACGTTTCAAGCCGTAACCACCATTGGTTATCCAGAAAGCCGAATTATTTTGAGTCAATGCGCAATTTATTTGGCAACTTCGGCAAAAAGTAACGCGAGTTACATGGCTATTGGGAAAGCGCAACAAATAGTAAAACAAACTGGAGATTTGCCCGTTCCAATTCACTTAAGAAATGCACCAACTAAATTAATGAAAGAATTAGGATATGGTGAAGAATACAAATATTCACACGACTTCCCAAACAATTTTGCCGAACAAGAATTTTTACCAACCGAAATTTCCGAAACTAAATTCTTTGAACCAGGAGAAAATGCTCGTGAAAAAGAATTACGTCAGTTTTTGAAGAATCGATGGAAGGATAAGTATGGATATTAAAAAGAGTAAAAAAATTAAAACTTAACGTCTACTTTTTCAGAAATTAATTTTTCTCCTTCATAATATTCAAAAAACCAACCACTATTTTTCTTAATTAAAATACCGCTTAGAACACCTTTCGTTGCAGTAAAAATATTGCCATTTGAAGTTTTTTGTAGATTAAAAACAACAACTGATCTCTCATTTACTAAATTACACCCAAACTCTGTTGCAACTGCTGTGAATTTTTCAGATAGTACTTGTACTTCGCTGGTATTTTTAGAATCTTCTATTCTTATTTCTTCTTGACTTAAACCTTTTTCTATAGATTTTAATTTTTCTCTAACTGAAGATAAAGCAATTCGAAATGCTTCTACATACGCTTTTTGATATTCTTTTTCTCTACTAGATCCTAAATCGCTTACTAAAAGAACTTTATTGTAACAATCTTTAATCTCAACATTTATTTTAGTGACAAATAAATTATTATTTTCAATAACATTCACAAATAATGCTGAACAACGATTTTGCGCCAATTCTTTTGGAAATTGATCGGTATCATAAAAGACCTCAAAACCTTCTCTTTCAAAGAAAGATTTGGTCATTGCATTTAAATTATATTTATTATTCTCATTAAAGAAGCTAAACTTTAAAGGAACAACTACATATTTATAATTTCCTTGAGCAAATGAAAATGAAAAACCCAATAACAATAATAAAAATAACTTCTTCATAACTATAATATATTTTTTAATTCTAATAAATGACTTACTTGTAAAACTGGATTTTCAACTTTGATATTTTGTTCATTAAAAAATACAGCTTCAATACCAGCTTCTTGTGCTCCAATGATATCGGCTTCGTAACTATCCCCAATCATTAAGCTTTCTTCTTTTGAAGCGTTTGCCAAAGATAAGGCAAAATCAAATATGTTGCGATGCGGTTTTTTTACACCCGCCATTTCGGAATTGGTAATCGTTTCAAAATAATGATCAATTTTCGAATTCTTCATTTTTTTGGTTTGAACCGATGCAAAACCATTGGTAATGATGTGCAATTGATATTTCGGTTTTAAATAATCTAATAATTCAATAGCACCATCGAAAAGATGATTAAACTCTGGCAAGTATTTGATATATTCTTCTGATAAATGATGAATCATTTCGTCTGAAACTTCAAATTGTAACGCATCGAAAACATCTTTTAAACGATAATAACGTAAATCGTCGTGTGTGATTTGATTCACTTGATACAATTTCCAATAATGTTGGTTTCTTGGAATGTAAATATTTAGAAAATCGGACAATTTTATATCAAAACCTTGTTGTTTGAAAATAGTATCAAATGCAAAAGCTGAATTTTTATCAAAATCCCAAAGCGTGTGATCTAAATCGAAAAAGAGATGTTTTTTATGTTGGAATGATTTCATTTTATCTTTAAACACGAATTTCACGAATTGTCACCAATTATGAATTTCGGGATGTTTCTAATTTACTACTGATTTTTTTTAACTTTATGATTGTTTTAGCCCCGATGGGAGCGACACCTTGTATAGCGGACAGCGGGACCAAGCCATTAAAAAAAGCCCAAATGAATGGGCTTCTAATTTATTTGCTTTGAGAGATAATTTCGGCGTTCTCGATATGGTAAATCCAATCTTCAACGTCTGTTTCGTTGTATCTAAAAGTCCCTTTTAAGGTTACATAGGTATCGGTTTTTAACTTTGGAAAAGCACCACCTTTAAATTTGATTCCAGCAATAGTCTCTGGTCCAGATTTTCCACAGAAGAAACAAGCAGCGAAAACGTTTTTACTCAACGCATAGTTTTTGTTATCGATTGGCACAATAAATCCGCTCATGAAAACGGTTTTCTTTTGCATCATTTTCAATTTCATGTTCACTTGCGGGAATTCTACTTCGCCATAAGTCGCATGTTTTTTACGAACATATTTGATATCGCCTAATATTTTCCATGTTAAAGTATCTGCTGCTACTGATGATTTATTAGTAGTTTTTATACTTGAAGTTGTACTATCTGAAAAGCTCATCATCGAAATGAAAACGAATAAAGCCAAACTTAATTTAATATAATTACGCATTTGCTAATGTTTTTGAAATATTTAAATTGTATGCTTTTATAGCTGGAATTAATGCTGCAATAAAGCCCACAAATATAGTTAGTAAAAATAAAGTTCCCTCTTTCTCCCAAATAAATTCGTATGGATTGAAACTCATTTTGAAATCTTCTTCGGCTGAGTTAGACAACATACTTAATCCTACTCTCCCCAAAATCGTACCAAAAACAAATCCAACCACACATAAAAGTAAACTTTCAATCATCACGACTTTTAGAAGTTGTAATCTTTTGGCTCCGTTGACACGCATCAAGGCAAATTCATTTTCACGTTCTTTCAAAGTATTGTAAAGCGCGATGAAAATCGAAATTCCTGAAATCAACATGATTCCGTATGCCAAATATTGCAATGCTGAAATTCCAATTCCAAATAAAGAAAACAAACGATTTACTTCGATAGCTGGTGAAGCGACTTGCATTTTAGTATTTTGTGCAATGATTCTTGGCCAAGTTACAATTCCCATTTTATTGCGGAATTTTAGTAAAACGGCTGTAATTTCCATTCCGGGTTCGTCTAAAGTCATGTCGGCTTCCTCATGATGATCTTCTCCTTCTACATGAACGTGACCTTCTTCGCCGTGAGCAGGGTTTTCTTCTACTCCATGGCTTCCGTGCATTTGCCAAACACTTGGAATCGTACATAAAATTAAATTATCTACTACTTTCCCTGTTGGTTTTGCAATTCCGACAACTTTGTATCCGTAATGGTCATGAACTTCTCCTTCAGCGGCATCACCATGAGAACCGAAGAACTCGTCACCAATTTTTAAACTTAATTTTTTAGCGATATCACTTCCTATTACAACCTCGAAATTCTTCTCAAAAAGTTTTCCTTCGGAAATTGTTGCTCCATATTTTTCTAAATAATCGGGAGTTGTTCCTAAAATTTTATAACCGCGATAATTATCTCCAAATGCTAAAGGAATCGCTTTTTGAACAAACGGATGTTGCATCCAAACTTTTGCCGAATCGTAGCTAATATTCCCCGTAGGAGAATCTACTTGGTAAACAGCAGATAAAATCAATTGCAATGGACTTCCTTGCGCGCCCATTACTAAATCAACACCATCAATATTGCTTGAGAATTTTTCTTCAAATTGCTTTTCGACCAAAACTAAAGTCGTAATAATCGCAACACTTGAGGTTAGCAAAACAACACTCAAGATGGTATTTAATGGTTTGAACCATATATTTTTCCATGCTAATTTTGCTATCATATCAAGGTAATTTTATTGATAAATCTTTCTTTAATTCGGTTGTCGTGCGTAACGATTAGCAAAGCCGCTTTGTATTCTTTTGATAATGAAGTCAGCAATTCGATTACTTTCTCTGCATTTTTATCATCTAAACTTGATGTGGGTTCGTCTGCTAACAACACTTTTGGTTCGTTCATCAAAGCACGTGCAATCGAAACGCGTTGTTGTTGTCCAATACTCAATTGTGATGGCAATTTAGACGCTTGATTTCCGATTCCCAATTGTTCTAATAATTTCTTAGCTCTTTTCGTATGCTTTTTACCCGTTGCCAGCCAACTTGCCATTTCTAGATTTTCTAAAACGGTCAAAGCACCAATAAAATGCGATTTTTGAAAAACCACTCCAATGTGTTTTCCACGAAATTTATCGGTTGCCTTTTCAGAAAGAGAAACGATATCGGTTTTATCGATTTCGATTTCGCCTGATTTTGGTTTTATTAAACCTGCTAAAATATGTAAATAGGTAGTTTTTCCTTTTCCAGAATCACCTGTAATCAACAAAGTACTTCCTGCTTCACAATACAAATCGGGCATGTGAAAGAGTTGATCTTTTGAGTAGGAAAATGTGATGTTTTTGGTGCTAATCATAGTTCAACGAACATTAATTTTAGTGTTGCAAGATAAGAAATTGGATAGAAAAATTTCTTAAATAAATTTTAATAAAAAGCCTTGTGATTATGATTTATCACAAGGCATTTATATTTTAATCTCAAATATTATTCTTCATCATGAGTACACAATCCTACTATCGTATGGAAAGTGTCATGTAAACCATTTAAAGCTTTAGTGATTTTCTCGTCAGAAGCCTTCGCTTTTACTAATTTATCTAACGCTTTACTGTCTTTAGCTAATTTATTTACTGCAGCTACAATTTCTTTTTTATTGAATTCCGCTGGAATTTTAGCAGTTTTTAAAGCATTTGCTTTTTCAGCCATTTCAGCACTTCTCTCTTTGATAGGTTGTAAATTTCCTTCTTCACTTGGATGGAAAGTTTGCGACATCACTTTGTGAAACGTTTTGATTTCTGGCCAAGCAGCAAAGGTATCTGGTTTTGGCATCGCTGCTTTGTATCTTTTACTAACTTCTGTCCAGTTTACAACATTCCATAAAGCGGATAAATAATCTGCACGTTTGTTTTGGTATTTTAAGTAATAAGCATGTTCCCAAACATCTATTCCGAAGATTGGTGTTCCTTTTACTTCAGCAATATCCATCAATGGATTATCTTGATTTGGAGTTGAACTAACTACTAATTTCCCTTCTTTAGTCACAACCAACCAAGCCCAACCTGAACCAAATCGACTTGCTCCTGCTGCATTTAATTTTTCTTTCAATCCGTCTAAACTTCCGAAAGTTTCATTTATAGCTTTTTCTAACTCAGTCGACATTTTAGTGTTTTTCTCTGGTGTTAAAACTGACCAAAACAACTCGTGGTTATAATGTCCGCCACCGTTATTACGAACTGCTGCTGGCATAGTAGAAATCTTAGCAAAAATTTCATTTAAGCTTAATTTTTCATCTGCAGTTCCTGCTAAAGCTGTATTTAGATTTTTTACATAAGCCGCGTGATGCTTACTGTAATGAATTTCCATAGTTTGCGCGTCTACAAAAGGCTCCAAAGCATTATAAGCGTAAGGTAATGCTTTTTGTGTAAACTGCGCCGATGCTGTTACTGTTACTAAAAGTGTTGCAACTAAAAGTTTTATGTTCTTCATGATATTTTAATTTTTGATAAAAATACAGCTTATTGATTAGATAAAAAATTAAGAATTCTTAAAGTTTCCATAATTATTGGGTTTAAACGCAAAGACGCAAAGTTTTTTCGAAAAGTTCGCAATGGAATCCATTTTTAGTATTCTTTAAAGTGTTCCAAAAGCAAGCGTCTCTATGAATCTCACTTGACAATAAGTTATTCAAAAAACTCTGTGTATCTCTGTGTAAATTCTTATCAACAAAAAACTATGTGAGTGTGTGCTTCAAAATTAAAATCGCATAACACCCCTAAAGTCCCCTCAAGGGGACAATCCTTCTTTAAACTTTTTACTTAATCCTTTTTTTGTAAGATTCTTATAATTTTCAAACATATACTTTTGCATTCTTTGCGAAAAACCTTTACATCTTTGCGTTAAAAATCAAGACATATACAATTATTTGTTTAAAAAATCAAAAAATCCCTTCGTCCTGAAAACTCAAATACCCGTTTTCTGTAATGATAAGATGATCTAAAACTTGAATTTCTAAGGTTTGCCCTGCTTCTTTGATACGCTTTGTGATTTTTAAATCGGCTTCGCTTGCCATTAATTTTCCTGAGGGATGATTGTGTGAAAGTATTAAACCCGTAGCATTTTGTTCGAATGCCATTTTGAAGATTATTCGAATATCTACAACAGTTCCGGTGATTCCGCCTTTTGAGAGTTGGGCTTTGTAAATGACTTTATTGGAATTATTGAGATACAAAACCCAAAATTCTTCGTGAGGCAATTCGCCAATAATGGGTTGCATGATATCGAAAACCGCTTTACTGGAAGTTATTTTTTTGAGTTCTACAGCTTCCTCAGCTCTGCGTCTTCTTCCTAATTCTAGGGCAGCAGCGATGGAAATGGCTTTAGCTTCTCCAATTCCTTTGAATTGCATGAGTTGGGAAACTGACATTTTTCCTAACGTATTCAGATTGTTTTCGGAGGAAGCTAAAATGCGTTGACACAATTGCACCGCGCTCTCATTTCGAGAACCGGAACCAATTAAAATAGCAAGTAATTCGGAGTCTGATAAGGTGGATTTACCTTTTAAAAGAAATTTTTCACGTGGGCGATCGTCTTCGGCCCATTGGTTGATTGGCGTGTACATAAAATTTTATTTTGGCGTTTATGAAAACAAAGTAACTTAATTTTTTAAACTCCTCAAAATAAATGGCTTAAAAATTGCGTTTAAATTCATAATTTGTCATTTGGACGAAGGAATAATCTCCTAATATATTACTTGATGTAATTTCTCCATTGTCTAAATGAAAAATTTCAAATTTTAATTTTTTAATAGTTGAAATACCAAAAAGATTATAAAACACAAAGCTCCTATAAAAAATAAAACTGTAAAACAAATTATAAAAAGACTCAATAAACGATTTACTATATGCAAATCTTTATCTCTAAATCTTTTATAATGCTTTTCAATAGCCGGAAAAACATCTAAAAAATTAAAGAAATTAAAAATCAAATCAAGTAAATCTCCCATATTGACTAATTGATTAATTCTTTCACCTCATCAAAATTCAATCCTCCGTAATTTCCTGAACTCATTAATAATAAAGCGGAATTTTCTAAATTTTGGCTGAATAAAAAGTCTTTAAATTCGGTTGGGTTCGTGTAAATAATTAAATCTTCTCTTTGGAACGAGTGGGCAATTTGGTCATAAGTTACTTCTTCCAAACGTTTGATTTTTACGGCATCTGGCGAATAGAAAACAACAGCAACATCGGCTGCGTCTAAAGCACCTTGGTATTCTTTTAAGAACTCGGCATTTAAACTGCTGTAGGTGTGCAATTCTAAACAAGCAATTAATTTTCTATTTGGATATTGTGCTTTCACAGCTTTTGTGGTAGCTGAAACTTTACTTGGTGAATGTGCAAAATCTTTATACGCGACTTTATTCGCACTTTCGGCGATTTTTTCTAATCGTTTGGATGCGCCTTTGAAACTAGCGATAGCTTCGTAAAATTCGGCTTCGTCTACTCCCATGCATTGGCAAATCCATTTTGCTCCGGCTAAATTGCTTAGATTGTGTGCTCCGAAAACTTCAATTGGCATTGGACCTTCTGGCGTATCTAATAACGTAGTTCCGTTTTCTACTGTGTAACTTGGCGTTTGATAGGCAATTTTTCGGATTGGATTTTCGGTTCCTTCAGCTACTGCTTTTACGGCTTCGTCTTCTTCGTTGTAGACTAAAATTCCGCCACGCGTTATTTGGTTAGCGAAAATTCTAAATTGTTCTACATAATTATCAAACGTTGGAAACACATTGATATGATCCCAAGCAATTCCAGACAATAATGCAATATTCGGTTGGTACAAATGGAATTTTGGTCGCAAATCGATTGGAGAAGTCAAATATTCATCACCTTCTAACACAATAAAATCATTGTCTTCGGTTAAATGCACCATCGTATCGAAACCTTCTAATTGGGCTCCTACCATGTAATCTACTTCGATATTGTGATAATGCATCACGTGTAAAATCATCGAAGTAATCGTCGTTTTTCCGTGCGAACCACCAATCACCACTCGGGTTTTGTTTTTCGATTGTTCGTATAAAAATTCGGGATACGAATATATTTTCAACCCTAATTCTTGTGCTTTCAACAATTCTGGATTATCCGCTTTTGCGTGCATTCCTAAAATAATTGCTTCGATATCGGTTGTGATTTTTTCAGGAAACCAACCTTCTTGAGCTGGCAACAAACCTTTTTTCTCTAAACGAGATTTTGAAGGTTCGAAAATAGCGTCATCGCTACCCGTTACGTGATATCCTTTGTTGTGTAAAGCTAATGCTAAGTTGTGCATTGCTGCTCCGCCGATGGCTATGAAATGTGTTCTCATTTTTATAGTTTATGAGTTTAAAAGTTTATACGTTTAAGAGTTAGACACATTGCCTTTTAAACTATTAAACCTATAACCTTTTAACCTATTTTTCAAATTGTTCTTTTAACTTATTTGCTTTTGTTTTGTCTTTTAGTTTATTCAAATATAAGTCATATAATTTATCGAAAGTGGTTTTTGAATTACCAATTTCGTGTGCTTTTTTATAATGGATTTCTGCTTTCACATAACGGCTGAAATACACATCAATATATCCTTTTGCCAAATAACCGTCTACTTTTGAAAGTACCATTAATTCATCGGCATACTTTTGTGCTTTTTTCTCGCTTCCGCCAATGATTCCAGGCAATTCAATATATAACATTACCAACGCCCATCGTGTTTCTATATGTTTACCATCTAATTTTGCGGCTGTTAAAAACGATTCTTCTACTTCATCAATCATTCCTAAAGCTTTGAATTTATTAGATTCTTTGGCTTTCATTCCCAATGCGCCACCATATTTGTACCAATAATTAGCGTTTTTTGGATAACTTACTTTTAGTTTTTTATAGTTGGTAATAGCAGCATCCCAATCTTTTTGATGTCCGGCAATATCGCCAAGATATTCAATTGTTTTAGTATGATTTGGTTGTGATTTTAAAAACTCTGAAAATAGCTTTTCGGCTTCGTTGTATTTTTTTTGTGCATACAATTTCTCCGCCTTTTCAAATGTTGATTGTGAAAAGACTGAAAACGTAAGCAATAGAAAAAAGATTTGAATGTTTTTCATTTTTCAAAATTAGTGAAATGATTTTAGTTAATTTTACTTACAAATAATTTAATTTTTAATTCGTCCCAACCTTTTTATATTTTTTTCACTCAATAGATAAAAACCAACCTTTATGCGAAAAATATTATTACTACTATTGTTAATTAATTCGTTCCAATTATTTGCTCAATACGAGGACAAATGGAAAGAAGTGTACCAATATGAATTGGATGGAAAAGTAAAATCTGCTCAAGAAAAAGTTCAAGAAATTTATAAAAAAACAAAGCGAAAAAATGATGAAGTACAAATCATCAAATGCTTTTTCTATTTATCAAAATTTGAACAAGTATTTGATGAGAAAGCACAGACTACAATCTTACATAATATTAAAAAAGAAATTAATGACGCCAAACCAGTTTCAAAAGCAATATTACAATATATCTACATCAATATTTTAGAACAATATGTTGCTAGAAATAGCTATGTAATTAGAAGGAGAACAGAATTAGAAAATCAAAAAAATACAGACTTTTTAACTTGGACTTCTAGAAATTTTGACAGTGAAATTGAAAAACATTACAATCAACTTTTAGTAAACGAAAAAGAGTTGAGAAAAACTTCTTTGGAAGAATTCAAAGATATTTTTGATATTTCTCCAAGTGTTGATGACAAAAATTACAGCATTTATGATTTCCTAACTCAGAAAAGCTGTATGCATTACAAATCCAAAATCAGTTCGTGGAGACAAAAAGACTCCAATAATTTTGAATCTGATTTGAATCATTTTTGTGAAATCCCTTCCTTATTCATTACTTATGATTTTAAAAAATTGGAAGATGTAAACCTTCAAAAATTAATTTCAATTCTCCAAAAAAACGAAAAATACTACTTTTCTATCAAAAATTTTGAAAAAGCTGATTTTGCTTATTATGAAAGACTAAAATTCATCAAAGAAACATTTTGGAATGAGGAAATATATTTGGAAAAAATTTCTTCATTAGAGAAAACAACCCAAAGTTTATTTTTAAAACAGTTTTTAAGAGTTGACAGAGCCAAATATTATCAATCTAAAACATACAAATACGGAAAAATCAATTCCCACAACAATGCTTTGTCTTTAATTGATACAATATTAAATGCAAAAATTAATGTTAATGCGCTAGCTGAAGCTGAAAAAATCAAAATTGAAATTACTAGCAAAAATTTAAGTATTCAATTACCAAAAATAATTTATCCATTACAAAATAATAGAGCATTTGTAAATTTCAAAAATGTTGATACTATTTCAATTCTATATTATAAATTACCTCAAAATTTAAGTAATTTAATTGATAAAGATTTTTATTATGACTCAAGAGAAAATCTTAATAAAGACTCTATTGTAAATGCCTTTACTACTAAAAACAAACCGTTAATATCGCAAAGAATTATTTTACCAAACAAAAAAGATTATTTTGACTACACTACAGAAGTATTACTTGAAAAATTAGCTGTTGGAAATTATTTAATTTATGTAGAAACGAATAACAACTCATCTATAAAAAATAAAGCATTTACGTATGATAAAATTTCAGTTACGAATATGTATGTAATTGAAGATGATGAAGATAATAGAGATGCATTTTATATTTATGATCGAAAGATTGGAAAACCACTGAAAAATGTAAGCATTACTAATGAAGATCAAACCATAAAAACAGATGAAAGTGGAAATGCTTACTTTAAACACAAACAAAGAATATTTGATAAAAAATACGATAATACAATTTTATTTTCTTTTAAAGGAGATTCGCTTTACTATAACTATAAAAGAGATTTCTTACCTTCAAATGTAAATGAAAATTCGAATGATGATTATCTTAATTGGGAAGCTAAAACTATAGTTTATTTTGACCGAGCTATTTACAGACCAGGACAAAAAATGTTTTACAAAGGTGTAGTTATACAAAAAAAAGACAATATTAAAAGTGTTGTTCCCTTTTTAACAATACATATGAATATAAATGACGCCAACAATAATACTTTAAAAGAATTTGATGTTCAAACAAATGAATTTGGCAGTTTTTCAGGTGAATTCGACATTCCAAAAAACATCTTAACTGGAGAATTCAACATAGAAATTGAAGAGCCTGATAATTATGAACAAGATTCAAAATATTATAATAAAAAAGAAAAAGAACATGAATTTTGGGACAACGTTGATTTTGAAAGTCACACCGAATTTAAGTTTAAAGTAGAAGAATACAAACGCCCAACATTTGAAGTGAAATTTGATGAAATAAAAGAAAATTACACTATTGGTGACACTATTAAAATTAAAGGAAATGCAAAAGCACTTGCAGGAAATAATATTACCAATGCAAAAATTAAATATTCCATTTCAAAAAATTGCTACAGTAAAACTAAAAGCATTCCGTTTAATGAAAATTACATCGATTCAGAAACTACTACAGATGAAAATGGAAATTTCACAATCCAATTTGTTGCTTCTGATTCGATAATCCGAAATGAAGAAATTGAAACATTAAATTTTGGTATTAATGTAACCGTAACTGATATTCAAGGAGAGACTAGAACAGCCTCTCAAAATATAGTTGTAGGCAAAGAAATGTTGAAAATGTATTTAAATGTTAATTTAGAATTAATTTCGGAAGAAAACAACAAACTAACTATTTCTGCAACCACTTTAAACAATTATCCAATTGACGCCAATGGAACAATAAAAATATATGAACTTAAAAAGAAAAATTTCTTAAAAAGACGATTGTATTCAATTCCAGAAATACAAACAATAAGTAAAGAAGAGTTTCAACAATTATTTCCATATGAGCCTTATGATAAATCAGATGAAGAAGTTCAAGAAATATTAATAAAAACCATTTCTTTTGAAACAAAAAAATCTAAAGAAATAGCATTGGATTTTTTAAAAAATTATAAAAATTCAAGATTTAAAATTGTTGCCGAAGCTTACGATATTAAAAACAATTTGATTACGAACAAAAGAGATGTTACTGTAAAATCAAAAGAATATCCTTATTCTGAAAACGAAATTTTTACTTTCAAAGACATTACAACTCCTAATTCAAAATTTTACACTATTGAAATTCAATCTATTATTCCTGACCTATATATAACTTCTCGGTTTTATACGGATGAAGATCTAATAAAGGAAGTAAAGACAATTCAATTAAAAAACGGAAAAGCTATTTTTACTTTTAACAAAGATGCAAAATATTTGAATCGTTTAATATTCCATTTCTCAACTATATGGGAAAATGAAGGGTATTCAAAATCTTTCAATATTAATAAAAAAGAAACCGATAATAAGTTAAATATTGAAATTGAAAGTTTACGAAACAAAATAGAACCAGGAAGTACCGAAAATTGGTCATTTAAAATTACCAATCCAAAACTACAGGCCGAAATTTTAGCTAGCATGTATGATAGTTCTTTGGATCAATTTGACAAAGATTATTGGAATAGTTTTCATTTTCAAGAAAGTTTCTCTAATCCAAGAATACCTAATATTTCAAATTATTATAACAAGATATCCCTTTATATAGAAAACATAAAAACAAAAAGAAATCACTTTGCCATTTATAAAAGAGAACCCGAATTGTATTGGTTTGGATTTAATTTTAATGACCCAAAAAACAACTATACTCTTAAAAATTATCAGAGAAGAATTAGTAACACCATTGAAATTCCTAAAAATTCTAAATTAATATTTGGAATCGTACAAGATGAATTGGGACCAATTGCTGGAGCAAATGTATACATCAAAGGAACCAACAGAGGCACTACAACCGATTTTGATGGTGAGTTTTATATTGAAGCTGCTAAAGGAGAAGAGTTAGTTGTCTCTTATACAGGTAAAAAAACAATTACAATATCTGTAGACCAAAATAAAAACTTAGAAATAGAAATAAATTTAACAGATGATTTGATTAATGGTAATGAAGTTGTTGTTACTGCTTTAGGTATCAAAAAGGAAGAAAAAGTTGTAACATATGCAGCTCAAATTACCAATTCAAACATATTTTCAGAGTATGAAGAATCTGACTTAGTTAATGCTCTTTCAGGCAAAATAGCTGGCGTTCAAGTTACTAATTCTTCTGGAGGTGTTGGGTCAAGTACTCGAATTGTATTACGGGGAGCATCATCAATTACAGGAGACAGTCAAACTTTATATGTAATTGATGGAATTGTTTACGATAGTTTAAACTATAACAACACAAATTCTAATGCAATTTCTTTTAATCCAGATGATATTGAGTCTATTTCGGTTTTAAAAGATTCTACAGCATCCGCTTTATATGGAATTAGAGGGAAAAATGGTGTAATTATAATTACCACTAAAAATGCTTTAAAGGAATTAGCCCAAGTTAAAACAAGAAGTAATTTTAACGAAACGGCTTTCTTTTATCCTCATATTAAAACAGATAGTAATGGGAAATTTTCTTTCCAATTTACCACTCCTGAATCCTTAACCAAATGGAAATTGCGATTATTTGGTCACAATAAAAATTCAGAATCTGGCTATTTTGAATCGAGTATTATTTCACAAAAAGACGTAATGATTCAAACTAATATGCCACGATTTGTTCGGGAAAAAGATGAAATTACGTTAACAGCAAAAGTGGTCAATTTAACTCATGAAGTAAAATCTGGGAATGCTATGTTATTGCTTTTTGATGCAACCACTATGCAACCGATTGATGCAATTGCAAAAAACAATTCCAATATAAAAGCATTCAATTGCAAATCAAAAGAAAGTGTTCCTGTTAGTTGGACAATTTCAATCCCGGAAGGTGTTCAAGGATTACAATATAAAATTGTAGCCAAATCAGGTAATTTTTCTGATGGTGAAGAAAATATTTTACCCGTAATGAGTAATAAAGTCTTACTTACAGAAAGTATTCCGATTTGGATTAAAGGAAATTCTAAAAAAGAATATGTGTTTGACAACCTTAAAAACAACAATTCTACAACTCTAAAAAATCATTTATTTACTTTAGAATATACTTCAAACCCAACATGGCTTGCACTTCAATCGTTACCTTATTTAATGGAATACGAACATGAATGTGCAGAACAAACTTTTTCAAGATATTATGGCAATTTTATTGCAACTGAAATTATTTCAAGTAATCCCAAAATAGCAGACTTATTTGAATCTTGGAAAAACAATCCAAAAGCGGTTTCAAAACTTACTCAAAATGAAGAATTAAAGTCTATCGTTTTAAATGAAACGCCATGGTTATTAGATGCCGAAAATGAAGAACTAAAAAACAAACGTTTGGCGCTTTTAATGGATTTGAACACCATGAAAGAATCGCAAGATAAAACCATTAAAAAAATAGAAGAAAAACAATTAGCTTCAGGAGGATTTGCATGGTTTGATGGGGGAGAAGAAAATATTTTTATCACCCAACATATTGTTTCTGGATTTGGGCATTTAAGCAAACTATTTCCAGAGAAAAAATCGGAATTTAAAAATATAACATCAAAAGCAATTCCTTATTTGGATAGTAAATATATTAGTCAAAGTACACTTAAAAACAATCGTATTAATTATTACGCATACTCCAACTTGCACTATTTATATGCTAGAAGTTTCTATTTGGAAGAATTTCCAATTTCTAAAAAAATAGATTCTATCATCAATATTCAAAAAACAGAATTCAAAGCCAATTGGTTAAATTATTCATTATACCAAAAAGGGCTGTTAGCTTTAACCATGAATCGATTTGGTGATAAAAAATTCGCAGAGAAAATCATTTCAAATTTAAAAGAAACAGTAGCTCGAAATGATGATTTTGGGATGTATTGGATTGAAAATAAAAATGGCTATTATTGGTACCAATCGGCTATAGAAACACAAGCTTTATTAATTGAAGTTTTTTCAGAAATAGAAAAAGATAATAAATTGGTTGACGAATTGAAAGTTTGGCTATTAAAACAAAAACAATTAAAACATTGGCCTACAACAAAAGCCACAACCGAAGCCATTTATGCGCTATTATTACAAGGAACCGACTGGACAAGCATAAAAGACAATACCAAATTTAAAATCGGAAACGAAAAAGTATTATCAAAAAAATTATCAGAAAAAGATAAAGATGCCAATACGGGTTACATAAAAATGAATTGGAAATCTGATGAAATTTCAAAAGAAATGGGACAAATATCCATTGAAAACAAATCGGACGTAGCTGGTTTTGGTGGCTTATATTGGCAATATTTTGAAGATTTAGATGCTATAAAATCAGATAGTACTTCAACTCTTTCAATTACAAAGAACCTTTATAAAAAGGTCAAAACTTCAGACGGAGAAAAACTTATCGATCTAAATTCTGAAAATGTAAAAATTGGTGATTTAATTACAATTCGAATCATAATAAAAACCGAAAATGATTTAGAATTTGTTCATTTGAAAGATTTAAGAGCTGCGTGTTTTGAACCTGTTGATGTAATTTCGAAATACGAATGGAAAAATGGTATTAGTTATTACCGAAGTACAAAAGATGTTGCAACTCATTTCTTTTTTGATAAAATTAAAACTGGAACTTACGTTTTTGAGTATGATGTACGAGTAAACAATTCAGGAAATTTTAATGACGGAATTGCAACATTACAAAGCATGTACGCTCCGGAATTCTCAAGTCATTCAACAAATACGAAACTTAGCATTCAAAAGTAAGCCATAAAAAAACGTCCCGATAAAATCGGGACGTTTCTATTTATATTGATTTGGAAATTACTTCACAATTGTCATTTCGTCAACAATATGTTTAGCTCCTGAGAAATTCTCAATTACCCATAACACGTAACGAATATCAACGTTGATTGTTCTTTGTAATTTTTTATCAAAGATAACGTCACCCGCCATAGCTTCGATGTTTCCGTCGAAAGCTAAACCGATTAACTCACCTTTTCCATTTAATACTGGCGAACCTGAATTTCCACCTGTAATATCGTTGTCAGTTAAGAAACAAACGTGTAAAGAACCGTCTTTATCTGCATAACGACCAAATTCTTTTTTAGCATTCATTTCTAATACTCTTTCTGGTAAATCAAATTCTAAATCCCCTTTTTTGTACTTTTTAACCTGACCCGCTAATGTAGTGTAGTTGTTAATTGTAGCATCATTACGTTTGTCAGTTGGTAAAGAACGAACTTTTCCATACGTTAAACGTAACGTTGAATTGGCATCTGGATATTTGATTTCTCCAATTTTAGATTCTCTTAAACCTTCCACTAATAAACGGAAAGAAGCACCAAAATCATTTTGAGATTTGATTAATTCTTCACTTCTAAAGCTGTAATGAGTCAATAAGTCATTTGTTAACACATAAAGTGGATCATTTTTAAGTAATTCTTCAGATGGTAAATCTAAGAAAGCTTTTACTCTATCAACAGAAGTAAAAATACTTAAATCGAAAGCTGCATTTACATATTTTGTAAAATCACCATTGTTTTCTGCAGCTAATTTCTCAACCATTGGAGCTAATTTATATCCTGCTTTTTTAGCATATAAATTTAATTGAGCTGCTAAAATATCTTTTTCAGCTGGAATATGTAACTCACTGTGCATTCCTTGAGCCATTTCTAAAATAGCTGGAGCCATTTGTGCTCTTTTTGTAGCATCTGCTTTAGCATAGTTTTCTAACTGTTTTCCCAAACCTCTACTTACTGTACCGAATGCAGAAGTTCTAAACAATTGCATCATATAGTTATCATGACGTGATTTTTCGTTTGTTAAAGCATAATATTTATTGATTGTAGGAACTACATTTCCGTATTTTGCTTTGTTAGCTGGTTGGTTAGCCCATTTGTGGAATTTAGCTTCTTGAGCTGCTTTCGTTTTAGCAGTACCAAATTTAGTTAACGCATCAATCATTCCTTGACGGTTTTTCCAATAGTTAGCAACTCCGGCAAATTTAGAAGCATAAACAAGATTTAAAGCATCTGACTGAACCATGTATTTTTTCATGTTGTCCATTCCTGTTTTTGAACCTTCAACCCAAGCTGGATAAGCAAATTTTACGTTTTGCTCAATTCCACCTGCTGGCATCCAACGGTTAGTTCTACCTGGATAACCTAAAATCATTGCGAAGTCATTCTCTTTAACACCACCAATGTTTACTGGTAAATAGTGTTTTGGTTGTAAAGGAACGTTGTTTGGAGAATATTCAGCTGGATTTCCGTTTGCATCAGCATATACTCTAAACATAGAGAAATCTGCTGTATGACGTGGCCATTCCCAGTTGTCTGTATCACCACCAAATTTTCCTAAACTTTCTGGTGGAGTTCCCACTAAACGTACGTCTTTGTAATCTTGGTAAACGAAATAGTAATATTCATTTCCTTGGAAAAATGGACGAACAGAAACCGTATATTTTCCGCCTTCGTTGTTTTCTTTTTCGATTTTAGCGATTTCAGCATTGATAGCTTTTTCTCTATCTGCTTCGCTCATACTTGGGTTTACAACAGATAAGATTCTTTTTGTACAGTCGTCCATACGAACAAAGAAACGTACATATAAACTTGAAGGTTTTAACTCTTCAGCTCTGTTTTTTGCCCAATACCCGTTTTTTAAATAATTTTTTTCTGCTGAAGATAATTCTGCAATGGCATCATATCCACAGTGGTGATTAGTTAAAACCAATCCATCTTTAGAAATTAATTCAGCTGTACATCCACCATTAAATTGCACAATAGCATCTTTTAAACTGTGGTTGTTAATACTGTAAATTTCTTCGGCTGTTAATTGCAAGCCCATTTTTTGCATGTCGCGGTGATTTAAACGCTCAATGAACATTAAAAACCACATTCCCTCATCTGCTTTTACCGAAGCTGGCACAAGCATAATAGCAGAAACGACAAATAATAATAATTTTTTCATAATAAATCTGTGTTCTTTTGATTTGTGTGGCGAATATACTTAAAAATACGATTTCGATAAAATTATCATTTCAAAATCAAGTTAGATTGAAGCAATTTTAACTTTTTATTATAATAACTGCATTAAAAACAAAAAAGCACCTTCAAATAGAAGATGCTTTTTCTTACGTTTATTTTTAACTTTTTTATTTTTCTTCAGCATTTAGCATTTGCCACAATTTGTCTTTCAACTCTTGTAAACCTTGTTGGGCAACAGAAGAAATAAACATATAAGGAGTTCCTTTGAATTCTTTGTCTAATTGTTTTTTCAATTCTGCTTTTAATTCATCATCTAACATATCGCATTTTGAAATCACAATCAAACGATCTTTGTCTAACATTTCTGGATTGTAACGACGTAATTCGTCCAACAGAATTTCATATTCTTTCTTAATATCATCCGCATCAGCAGGAACTAAAAACAACAAAGTTGAATTACGTTCAATATGACGCAAGAAATAATGCCCTAAACCTTTTCCTTCCGCAGCTCCTTCAATAATTCCAGGAATATCAGCCATTACAAACGATTGAAAATCTCTGTATGCTACAATTCCTAGATTAGGTTTTAAAGTCGTAAACGGATAATCAGCAATTTTTGGCTTAGCCGATGTTAAAACAGAAAGTAAAGTTGATTTTCCTGCATTTGGAAAACCTACCAAACCTACATCTGCTAATACTTTCAATTCTAAAGTAACGTCAACTTCTTTTACAGGCATTCCAGGCTGAGCATAACGAGGTGTTTGGTTGGTAGCACTTCTAAAATGCCAGTTTCCTAAACCACCTTTTCCACCTTCTGCTAAGATTTTCATTTCATCGTGCTCTGTAATTTCGAACAAAACATCACCTGTTTCTTGATCTTTTACAACTGTTCCTAATGGGACTTCAATAAATTTATCTTCTCCATCATGACCCGTACTTCTTGAACTTCCTCCATCTCCACCGTGACCCGCACGAACGTGTTTCAAAAATTTCAAATGAAATAAAGTCCAAAGGTTTTTATTTCCTTTAATATATACGTGTCCACCGCGACCACCATCTCCACCATCTGGCCCACCTTTTTCAATAAATTTTTCTCTGTGTAAATGCGACGACCCTTTTCCTCCCTTTCCGGAAGAAACATATATTTTTACGTAGTCTACAAAATTTCCTTCTGTCATCTTTTCTTAGTATTCAGTTATCAGTGTTGAGTGTTCAGTAATTTTCCAACCTACAAAACCTCTTTACTGATAACAATTTGTTATTCTCAATGTTCACTATTTAGAACTGATTACTAAACACTGAACACTGAATACTTAATTATTATTCTTTTAAATTGGTGATTAAAACTTTATCAATTTTAACACCGTCCATATCGATAACTTCGAACTCTAATTTGTTCCAAATTAACTTTTGTCCTTGTTTTGGGATTACTCCTAATTCTGTTATGATTAATCCACTTACTGTTGTTACTTCGTAATCTCCTATTAACTCATCCATATCGAAATAAGTTAGGAAATCGTGTAGCGAATAATGTCCGTCAACTAACCACGAACCATCTTCTCTTGCTACAATTTTAAATTCGTCTTCATAGAAATCAGCCGCATCTCCTACTAACGCTTCTAAAATATCATTCAATGTAATTATTCCTTGAAAAACACCGTGTTCATCGGTAACCAAAGCATAATGCACTTTTGAAACCTTAAAATTTTCCAATGCTTTATATGCCGATGTTTGCTCAATAAAATATACAGGTTCTTTAATTATCGATTTTAAATCGAAATTTCCTTTTTCAAAACTGGAAAACAAATCTTTCAACAAAACGATTCCTTCTACATCGTCTAAATTATCGGCACATACTGGATATACCGAATGCAATTCATCTAAAACTTTCGCTTTGATTTCTTCAATGGAATCTTCGTAAGACAAATACACTATTGAATTTCGGTGCGTCATTAAGGAATTAACTTTTCTATCTCCAATATGAAAAACACGTTCTACAATATCTTGCTCAATTTCCTGAACTTCACCAACTTCTGTTCCTTCTTTAATGATGGCTTTAATTTCTTCTTCTGTAACTTTTCCATCTGCTGTAGGTTTTATTTGAAGCATTTTCAATAAAAACTCAGTCGATGTAGTAAGCAACCATATGAAAGGCATCGTTATCGTAGAAACCAATTTCATGGGAACCGCAACTGCCTTAGCAATACCTTCAGGATAATTCAAACCAATTCTTTTTGGCAACAATTCCCCTAAAACTAAAGAAAAAAACGTTAATAACACTACTACTATTCCAACAGCAATAGATTCTGAATAGGGTTTTAAAGCTTCAAAGCCTGAAACAAAATTCTGAACATCAGTGGTAATTTTATCTCCCGAATAAATACCCGTTAAAATTCCAATTAAAGTAATTCCAATTTGAACGGTTGATAAAAATTCGTTTGGAGAATTAGCTAAATCTAAAGCTGCTTTAGCATTTTTATTTCCTTTTTTAGCTGCAGTTTCAAGACGATTCTTTCTAGCCGAAATCAGAGCGATTTCCGACATTGAAAAAACGCCATTCAAAACAATAAGAAAAAGAATAATAAAAATCTCCATAATTACATTTACAAAAAAAGAGCAAAATTCTGTTATAAGAAATCGCTCTTTTCCGTTTGCAAATATCGTAAAAAAAAATGAAAGCCCGAAATTTATCTCTCGGGCGTTATTTTCTAATTAAAATGTATCTAAAACTAAACTTAATCGTTCGGTTACTTCTTCAATAGTTCCGATGCCATCAACAGCATAAAATTTATGTTGAGCTTTATAATAATCCATTAATGGCGCGGTTTTTTCATTGTATTCTTGGTAACGATTTCTGATTTTTTCCTCGTCTTGGTCGTCTGGTCTTCCAGAAGTTTTTCCTCTTTCTAACAAGCGTTGTACTAAAATTTCATCATTTGCTTCTAAAGCAACTGTTGCAGTAATTTCTTGATTTTTACCTTCTAGGAACTTATCTAAAGCTTCAGCTTGCGCAATTGTTCTTGGAAAACCATCAAATAAAAAACCTGCTGCTTGTGGATTTTTATCTACTTCGCTTTGTAACATATTAATTGTTACTTCATCTGGAACTAAATCTCCTTTGTCCATGAATGATTTTGCTAATCTACCTAATTCAGTGTCATTTTTAATATTAAATCTAAAAATATCACCTGTAGATAAATGTACTAAATTGTATTTGTGTTTTAAAAAATCAGCTTGTGTTCCTTTTCCTGCGCCAGGTTTTCCAAATAATACGATATTGATCATCTTAATTCGATTGTAGTTTGTTGTTAATTGTTTGTGTTATTCTGATAATTGATATATGTCTTTCAAATTTCTTCCTAAACCATCATAATCTAATCCATATCCCACAATAAAGCGGTTTGGAATTCGAATTCCTACATAATCTAATTTGATATCTTTCTTGTAAGCTTCAGGTTTTAAAAATAAAGTAGCAATTTTAAAATGTTTCACATTATGATGTTTCATAATGGCTTTTAATTCTTCAATTGTATTTCCAGTATCTACAATATCTTCCACAATAATTACAGAACGACCTTCTAAACTTTGGTTTAAACCAATAAGCTCTTTCACTTCATTAGTTGTTTGCGTTCCTTCGTATGAAGCCATTTTTACAAACGAAACTTCACAATTGTGACTGTATTTTTTCAATAAGTCGGCTACCACCATAAAAGAACCATTCAAAACGCCTATAAAAACAGGAACATCATCACAAAAATCATCTTCAATTTGTTTGGCCATATTCTCGATAGCGAAGTTAATTTCCTCTCCCGAAATAAAAACTTCAAATTTCTTATCGTGTAGTTGTATCACTTTTAGTTAGATTTAGAAATAAACAACAAATTTAAGAAAGTCAAATGAATAGCTCTAAAGTATTTCAACTTTTTTGCAAAATTGATATATTTACAAAATGAAAACTGATTTAGTATCCAAAATTAGCCAAAGTACCGCTCACCGAAAAAGTAGGGTTTCGTTGAGTAATTATGTAATTCGCCATGAAAATTTACTTAACGAATTCATCGAAATTGCATTTGACATACAAAATGAAAATCACGTAAAAGCATTTTGGAGTTTGGAATTGGTTTGCGAGAAAAAATTAAAATTTTTTGTACCTTATATCGATTTGTTTTGTGAAGTTTTACCCAAATTAAAAGACGATTCGGCCATTCGACCTGCTACTAAAATTTGTATGTTTTTAGCGAAAAGTAATCACAGAATAAATGGCATTTCTCTCACACAAGAA
>DIST01000065.1:45447-45783 GCA_002421645.1 Flavobacterium sp. UBA6203 | reverse complement strand
TGCTTCCTATTACTGATGGCAAATTCGGATTTTCCATTGGTAAATAGGAGAGAAGCGTTTGTGATGAAATCTCGCGTTTTGTTTCTAAAACCGAAATTTGTTCGGCTACATTTCGCAATTGACGAATGTTTCCGCTCCAACGATATTTTAAAAGTAATTCAACAGCGCTGTCATCTAATTTGATAGCAGGCATTTTATATTTATGAGCAAAATCAGAAGCAAATTTTCTAAACAACAAATGAATATCGTCTTTGCGTTCACGAAGCGGTGGCAATGCAATTTCAACCGTACTCAAACGATAATATAAATCCTCACGGAATTTCCCTTTTTCGATCG
>DIST01000065.1:19154-45308 GCA_002421645.1 Flavobacterium sp. UBA6203 | reverse complement strand
CCGGAATTGCTCCACAGTTTACGGCGATATATTTTCCGTGTTTTCTATGCGAAAGTGCGTGAATTATTTTTGGAATACTTTCCTTTCCAACACCACTTTCACCTGTTACCAATACCGAAATATCCGTTGGAGCTACCTGAATGGCTTTCTCCACGGCACGATTGAGTTTTGGGTCGTTCCCAATAATTTCAAATCGCTGTTTTATAGCTTGTACTGATTCCATTTTTTTATTTTTTTGCCACGGATTGAATGATTTTCACGGATTAATTAAAAAACTAATCTTTTATGTTGTAATGATTTGTTTTGAAAATTCACTAATAATCCAATTTCTGAATCTGAAAGTTTCATATAATTCAATACTTGTGCAGTATGTTCTCCAGAAAATTCTTTTACTGCTTTTACTTCTAAAACAATATCTTCATTTACAATGAAATCTGCATAAAATTTATGCGGTAATATAATTCCCTTATATTCGATTGAAAATTCTTTTTCTCTTTCAAAAGGAATATTATTTGCTTTAAATTCTATTTCTAACGCATCTTTATATACTACTTCAAGTAATCCTGGACCAAGATTCCTGTGAACTTCCATACAAATTCCAATAATTTTAAAAGTTTCTTCTTCTCTATAAAGTCCCATATTGAAATCTGTGTTAATCCTTTAATCCGTGGCTTATATTTTTAATTCATTATTTCAGAATATCCAACCGCTTCTCCAATTAAAGTTGCAGCGGTACAATCTGTGATTTTTACCATTACGAATTCGCCTACTTTGTAATTTTCTTTAGGGAAAACCACTACGGTATTTTGAGAATTTCTTCCACTCCAGTGAGCATCTGAACGTTTTGATTCTTTTTCAATCAATACTTCTACTTCTTGACCAATGAAACGTTGCGTTCTTTCTAAACCAATTCTTTGTTGTAAGTCGATGATTTCATTTAAACGTCTTTTCTTAACTTCTTCTGGAACGTCGTCTTCCATTTTTCTGGCAGCTAAAGTTCCTGGACGTTCTGAATACGCAAACATAAATCCGAAATCATATTTTACATATTCCATCAAACTCAAGGTGTCTTGATGATCTTCTTCTGTTTCTGTTGGGAAACCAGCAATCATATCTTGTGATAATGAAATGTCTGGAATAATTGCATATATTTTATCAATCAACTCCATGTATTCTTCACGCGTGTGTTGACGATTCATTTCTTTTAAAATTCGAGTACTTCCACTTTGAACAGGTAAGTGAATGTACTTACAAATGTTATGGTGTTTTGCCATAGTTTCAATTACTTCAACATGCATATCTTGCGGATTTGAAGTTGAGAATCTAAAGCGCATTTTTGGAAACAACGTAGCACATTTGTCTAATAATTGAGCAAAATCAACCGCAGTAGCTTTTTGCATTTCGGTTGCTTTGTCGTAGTCTTTTTTCAATCCGCCACCATACCAAAGGTAACTGTCTACGTTTTGTCCTAATAAAGTAACTTCTTTGAAACCTCTGTCGTACAAATCTTGAATTTCATCATAAATACTTTGTGGTTCACGACTACGCTCGCGTCCACGTGTAAAAGGAACAACACAAAACGTACACATATTATCGCAACCTCTTGTAATCGATACAAAAGCATTAACTCCGTTGCTGTTTAAACGAACAGGTGAAATGTCACCATACGTTTCTTCTTTCGAAAGAATAACATTAATAGCATCTCTTCCTTCTTCTACTTCTGCTAATAAATTGGGTAAATCTTTGTAAGCATCTGGTCCAACCACCATGTCCACAATTTTCTCTTCCTCTAAAAACTGACTTTTCAAACGTTCCGCCATACAACCTAAAACCCCAACTTTCATTGAAGGGTTGATTTTTTTAACTGCGTTGTATTTTTCTAAACGTTTACGAATGGTTTGCTCTGCTTTATCGCGAATAGAACAAGTGTTTACCAAAACCAAATCAGCATCTTCTAGATTTTGAGTGGTATTATATCCGTTTTCATAAAGAATAGACGCCACAATTTCGCTGTCCGAAAAATTCATTTGGCAACCATAACTCTCTATAAAAAGTTTTTTTGTATTTCCTTCTTTTTGGTCAAGCACTAAACTTTGACCTTGTTTGTTTTCATCAATTACCTTTTCCATATCAAAGATTTCCATTAAATCAGTCCGCAAAGATAATACTAAATTATAAAATCTGACAAGATGGCAGAAAAGGTTTAACATGAAATTTTAAATTATTTTTTTCTCTATTTCTAAGTAGCCGTTTTACATGGATTTTATACCTATATATATAGGAGTAATTTGACTGATATTTTGGTTAATTGTAGGTAAAAAAATATTCAAGATGTTAAAATTTAAAAAAAACCTATACTTTTGCGGTTCAAAAAAACATGAAATGGCAAAGAATTTAGTAATCGTTGAGTCACCTGCTAAGGCAAAAACCATCGAGAAATTTCTAGGAAGTGAGTATCAAGTAGAGTCGAGTTATGGACATATTGCAGACTTACCTTCAAGAGAAATTGGGGTGGATGTAGAAAATGGTTTTAAACCGAAATACGAAGTTTCTGCTGATAAAAAAGCATTGGTGACCAAATTAAAAGGATTAGCTAAAAATGCCGAAATGGTTTGGTTGGCTTCCGATGAGGACCGTGAGGGAGAAGCAATTTCTTGGCACTTATCTGAAGAATTAAAATTAAAACCAGAAAAAACAAAACGTATTGTTTTTCATGAAATCACGAAAACGGCGATTCAAAAAGCAATCGAAAATCCGAGAGGAATTGATTATAATTTAGTAAACGCACAACAAGCGCGTAGAGTTTTAGACCGATTAGTAGGTTACGAATTATCGCCAGTACTTTGGAAAAAAGTAAAAGGAGGATTGTCGGCTGGTCGTGTGCAATCAGTTTCCGTTCGTTTGATTGTGGAACGCGAAAGAGAAATTCAAGATTTCAAGCCAGAAGCATCTTACAGCATTACGGCAGAATTTACAAACGAAGCTGGAAAAACATTCAAAGCAAAATTACCTAAGAACTTCGCAACTAAAAAAGAAGCAGAAGATTTCTTAGCTAAAAATATTGGTTCGTCTTACAAAGTTGGAGATTTAGAAACCAAACCAACAAAAAAATCGCCAGCAGCACCATTTACTACATCAACGTTGCAACAAGAAGCAGCGAGAAAATTGTATTTGCCTGTTGGAATTACCATGCAAATTGCACAACGTTTGTACGAAGCCGGACTTATCACTTACATGAGAACGGATAGTGTGAATTTATCGCAAGAAGCTATGGCAGCGGCTCAAGCTGAAATTGCAAGTTACTACGGAAAGGAATTTTCGAAGCCGAGAAACTTCAATACCAAATCAAAAGGAGCACAAGAAGCGCACGAAGCGATTCGTCCAACCGATATGTCAAGACATACCGTCGACATTGATAGAGATCAAGCGCGTTTGTATGAATTGATTTGGAAAAGAACATTGGCTTCTCAAATGAGCGATGCGGAATTAGAGAGAACTAATGTAAAAATTGAAGCAAGCAATCATTCGGAAACTTTTACAGCAACTGGAGAAGTAATCAAATTTGAAGGTTTCTTGAAAGTCTATTTGGAAGGACATGATGATGACGAAGAGGAACAAGAAGGAATGTTACCTGCTTTAAAAGTAAACGAAAAACTTACCAATAATTATATCACGGCTACAGAACGTTTTTCGCGTCCACCAAGTCGTTATACAGAAGCTTCTTTGGTGAAGAAATTAGAAGAATTAGGAATTGGTCGTCCGTCAACGTATGCGCCAACTATTTCTACGATCATCGCTAGAACGTATGTGGAAAAAGGAAGTTTTGAAGGTCAAGAAAGAAAATATAACCAATTGATGTTAAAAGCTGGTGAAGTAAAATCGCAAGTTTTAACCGAAAATGTGGGTTCAGATAAAGGAAAGTTAGTTCCAACCGATATCGGAATTATCGTGAATGATTTCTTAGTGAAGAATTTCAATACAATTTTAGATTACAATTTTACGGCAAAAGTGGAACAAGATTTCGACGAAATTGCCGAAGGAAAAGTGGATTGGGCTAAAATGATGAACGACTTTTACAAACACTTCCATCCAAATGTAGTCGATGTAGAGAAAAATGCAGATAGAGAAAGTGGTGAAAGAATCTTAGGAGTTCATCCGGTTTCAGGAAAACAAGTTTCTGTTCGTTTAGGAAAATATGGAGCAATGGCTCAGATAGGTGATGCCGATGATGAAAACAAACAATTTGCGAGTTTACGTCAAGATCAAAATATTGGAAATATCACTTTGGAAGAAGTATTGAACTTATTTTTACTTCCAAAACAATTAGGTACATATAAAGGAGAAGAAATTGAAGTGAACAATGGTCGTTTTGGACCTTATGTTCGTTTTGGTTCTCAATTTATTTCTTTACCAAAAGGAGTAGATCCAATGGATGTTACTATGGAAACGGCTCAAGGTTTGATTGATGAGAAAGTACAAGCGGATGCGCCAATTGGAACTTATGATGGATTACCAATTCAAAAAGGAGTGGGGCGTTTTGGACCTTTTATCAAATGGAATGGAATGTTTATCAATGTAAATAAAAAGTACAACTTCGATAATTTATCTCAGTCAGATTTGAATGAGTTAATCGAAGAAAAACAACAAAAAGACATTGATAAAGTTCTTCACGATTGGAAAGAGGAAGGAATCAAAGTGGAAAAAGCACGTTGGGGTCGTTCTGTAATTACAAAAGGTAAAATCAAAATTGAATTGAGTAAAGATGTTGATGCTTCAAAATTAACATTAGCTCAAGTTCAAGACATGATTGAAAAGAAAACACCAGCAAAAAAGACCGCTGCAAAAAAAGCACCAGCTAAGAAAACAACCGCAAAAAAGAAATAAGCAATGGTTTTTGATTTTTTACAGCCTATTTCAACTTCTGTAGAAGAACACATTGCAACATTATCCAATCAAACATTGGGAAAAAAAGTGGTGTTTCATACCCAAACCGATTTTCCGGTTTTGGACAATGTTGCTATAGCTATAATCACGGTTAATGAATTTAGAGGAAGTGAAAAAGACAATGATGATTTTTCTTTTGACTACTTTAGAAAGCAATTTTATAGTTTGTTTCCAGGAAATTGGAACGCTTCAATTGTTGATTTAGGAACCATAGAGGCTGGAGCAAGCATTGAAGATACTTATTTTGTTGTAAAAAGTTTGGTAGCTGAGTTAATCAAAAAAAGAATTGTGCCTGTTGTTATAGGTGGAAGTCAAGATTTAACCTATCCAATGTATCGAGCTTACGATAATTTAGATCAAATGGTTAATATCGTTTCTGTAGATAACCAATTTGATTTTTCGAAAGAGAATAAGTTAGATTCAGAATCATATCTCTCAAAAATTGTTATTGAAGAGCCTAACAATCTTTTTAATTACAGTAACTTAGGCTTTCAAACGTATTTTAATTCGCAAGAAGAAATCGATTTAATCGAGAAATTATATTTTGAAGCTTATCGTTTAGGAGAAGTTTCAAGTAATATTGCAGTGGCAGAACCCGTTTTTAGAGATGCTGATTTAGTTAGTATTGATATGCATTCGGTTCAATCGTCATATTCCGGAAATTTTGATGTTTTTAATCCAAATGGATTTACAGGAAAAGAGATTTGTGCACTAACTCGTTATGCAGGAATAAGTGATAAAGTAACTTCTTTTGGGATTTTTAATTTTAATCCAAATGGAAATGAAATTGTTTTGACCGCTCAAATGTTGTGGTATTTTATTGAAGGATTTTGTTTTCGTTCAAATGAATATCCATTTGGTACAAAAGATAACTATATAAAGTATATTGTTCCTATTGAGGATGAAGAATTAATCTTCTATAAGAGTAATAAAACAGAAAGATGGTGGATTGAAATACCTTTTTTAACTAACGTTAATAATAAATTAAAAAGAAATACGTTATTGCCTTGTACACATGAGGATTATTTAGCTGCATGTGAACAGGAAATTCCAGAAAGATGGTGGAAAGCCCAAAGAAGAAATGTTGTTTAAAAAGACTATTTTTCAAACGGTTAACTAATGTTAAAAATTATATAATTTTAAATTTTAATATTTTTTACACGTTTTTGAAAAAAATGTTGTTTTTTTCAAAATTATTGAATAGGTTTACGCCCTTAAATAGAAATTACATTTAACCCAAGTTTATATGAAGAAGTTTGTTGCATTTTCAGCAATTTTGTCATTGTTTATCAGTTGTGGTAAAGGCGATAAAGGAGAATTAGTAGGAGTTAAAGGGAGAAAATGGCATCCCGAAAAACCTTACGGAATGACATTGGTTCCTGGAGGCGCTTTTATTATGGGTAAAGCGGATGATGATTTAGCTAATATTCAAGACGCACCTACTAAAACTGTTACAGTTCGTTCCTTTTACATGGATGAAACTGAGATTACTAATAAAGAATATCGTCAATTTGTTGAATGGGTCAAAGATTCAACGATTAGAACTCGATTAGCTATTTTGGCTGATGAACAAGGTCAAAAACCAGGATCAGGTGGTGGTAAAGGAGGAAGTATTGGAGATTTTGCTTTTGCAGATGTTGATCCAGAGAAAATGACTCCTTACGATAAGTATATGTATGAAAATTATTATAGTGTAGGTACTGATGATGATATTTATGCTGGAAGAAAACTTAATAGAAAGGTGAAACTTGTAAAAGAGCCTTCTAAATATCCAGATGAGTTTTATGTTGAAGTTATGGATTCTATGTATTTGCCAGAATCTGAATCTTATAATGGTCTTAAAACCATTGATGTGTCAAAATTAAAATTCAAGTACAATCAGGTTGATTTAAATAAAGCCGTAAAAAAGAAAGGACGTAAGAATTTTTATGAAGATGCTCCGCCTATCGAAATTTATCCTGATACAACGGTTTGGATAAAAGATTTTGCTTACTCATACAATGAGCCAATGCATAATGATTATTTCTGGCATCAAGCTTATGGAGAATACCCAGTTGTTGGTGTTTCTTGGAATCAAGCTAAAGCATTTTGTGCTTGGAGAACAATGTACAAAAACGCTTACATTAAAAAGAAAAAAGGTAGAGATCAAGTAAATTCATTCCGTTTGCCAACTGAAGCTGAATGGGAATATGCTGCAAGAGGCGGAATTGAAGGAGGTACATATCCTTGGGGTGGTCCTTACGCTAAAAACGATAGAGGGTGTTTTATGGCTAACTTCAAACCTAATCGTGGAGATTATGCTGCAGATGGTGCTTTGTATACGGTAGAAGCAAAATCTTATGAACCTAATGAGTTTAATCTTTATAACATGGCTGGAAATGTTTCTGAATGGACAGAATCTTCTTACTATGCAGAAGCATATGAATTCGTTTCTACAATGAATCCACATGTAGCTGACAAGAAAAATCAGAGAAAAGTTGTTCGTGGTGGTTCATGGAAAGATGTTGCGTACTTTTTACAGGTGTCTACTCGTGATTACGAATATGCTGATTCAGCAAGAAGTTACATAGGGTTTAGAACTGTTCAGGATTACATGGGTACAGCCTCTACAGGAAATAGACCTAAATAGTATTTAACCAATTTTATTATATATTTAACTTAACTAACTAAAATTTATTTATTATGGCAATTTTAAGCAAAAAAGTGATGGGATTCCTTTATGGAATGGGGGCAGCGGTTGTAATCGTTGGAGCATTGTTCAAATTAATGCACTGGCCTGGTGCAGGACCAATGCTTGTTGTTGGTTTGTTAACTGAGGCTGCGATTTTCGCATTATCAGCTTTCGAGCCTGTTGAAAAAGAATTAGATTGGTCTTTAGTTTACCCTGAATTAGCTGGTGGTGAGGCTAAGGCAAAAGATAAAAAATCTGAAAATCCTGCTGAAGCACAAGGATTATTATCTCAAAAATTAGATGCTATGTTGAAAGAAGCTAAGATTGATGGTGAATTAATGGCTAGTTTAGGAAACAGTATTAAGAATTTTGAAGGTGCTGCTAAATCAATTTCTCCTACTGTTGATGCTATGGCAGGACAAAAGAAATATGCAGAAGAAATGTCAACAGCTGCAGCTCAAATGGAAGCTTTGAATAATTTATATAAAATTCAATTAGAAAGTGCTGATAGAAATGCACAAGCGAATAAAGAAATTGCTGAAAATGCTGCAAAATTAAAAGAACAAATGCAGTCAATGACATCAAACATTGCATCTTTAAATGCGGTTTATGGTGGTATGCTTTCTGCTATGAGTAACAGAGGATAATTAGTTTTATCATTAAATATTTTATTAATTAAAAACTAATTTAAAGAGAAATGGCAGGAGGAAAATTAACCCCTAGACAGAAGATGATTAACCTGATGTACCTGGTTTTCATCGCAATGTTGGCATTAAACATGTCAAAAGAAGTATTATCTGCTTTCGGATTGATGGATGAAAAATTCGAAGAGGTTAATACAGGTGCAAAAAAAACAAATGAAGAGATGCTTTCTGTTTTAGCTGCTAAAGCTGCAGAAAACGTTAATTTTAAAAATGCATTAGACGAAGCTAATCAGGTTAAGAGTATTTCTAATGAATTTTATAATTACTTAGAATCAGTTAAATCTGAAATATCAAAAGATTTTCCAGTTGATGAGAAAACTGGAAAAATGCCATATGAGGCCATGGACAAGTCAACTATTGATGAAAAATGGTTTAGTGGAGATGGATATTCACAAAAAGGTACAGAAATTGTTTCAAAGTACAATAAGTATCTTTCAGATATGAAAGCTGTTTTAGGGAAAAATGTTAAATTAACCCCTATTGTTAGTGAGATTAATGCTAAGTTCGGTACTGCTGATATCAAAGATAAAGAAGGTGTTTCTAAAAAGTTTTTGGATTATCATTTTAAAGGTTTTCCTGCAATTGCAACTATTGCAAAGTTAGCTTTAGCTCAAAATGATATTAAGAAAGCAGAAGCTGATGTATACAGCATACTTTTAGGAAAAGCTGCTATTGAAACTATGTCTTTGAAAAACTTTAAAGCTATTGTGTCTTTAGATAAAAATGTTTATTTTCAAGGTGAGCCTGTTACTGGTAAAGTAGTAATCGGTAAATACGATGAAAATGTTAAAGTATCTGATTTCAAAGGTCCTGGAAAAGTTGTTAATGGTCAAGCTATCTTAAATATGACAGCAGGTAGTATTGGTGAACAATCTTTTGGCGGTAGCTTTGTTTTTATGGAAGATGGAAAACCTGTTGAATTACCTTTCGACGGTAAGTATGTAGTAGTTCCAAGACCTAACCAAGCAATTATCTCTGCTGACAAAATGAACGTTGTTTACCGTGGTGTTCCTAACCCTATTTCTATTTCTGTTCCTGGAATTGCATCTAATAAAGTAAATGCAAATGCGCAAGGAATGTCTAAAGTAGGTGATGGTAAATTCATGTTAAAACCAGGTTCAGGTAGTGAAGTTAAAATTAACGTTAGTGCAACTATGCCTGATGGTAAAACAATGTCAAGTGCACAAGTTTTCAGAATTAAAGGTTTACCTGCACCAACAGGAAAAGTTGGTGGTTTAGATAAGAATAAAGGTCCGAAAAGTAATTTAGAAGTTTGTTCTGTTACTGCAGCTATGGAAGATTTTGATTTCCCTGTAACTGTTAATGTAACACAATTTAATATTAAAGTACCTGGACAACCTACTGTTGTAGTTTCTGGAAATAAAATGGACGCAAGAGCTAGAGCTGCTATAGCTAAGGCTTCTAAAGGAGATATTGTTATAATTTCTGAAATTAAAGCAAGTTTCGTTGGTATTGATCAAGTTGCAAAACGTGTTTCACCTTGTACTTACGAAATACAATAATTTAAAATAATTTGTGTTTATTATTAAACCAAATAAAAAATAAATAGAATGAATTGGAGAAATAGTATTGCAATTTTAGTTTTAGGATTATGTTCTACTACTTTTGCACAGTCAAATTTATTAAATGCAAAAACTCCTGACCAAATAGGAAAAAAGACGGAGGCTGAATTAAGTGCAGATAATGATAAACCACTACCTTACGGTTATGTTCATGATAGAGATATCTTGATGGGAAAACGTATTTGGGAAATTATTGATCTTGATGAAAGAGTGAATTTTCCACTTTATTTTCCTGTTGAAGGAGATGTAATGACATCTCCTGATAGAAGACCTCTTTATAATGTACTAGTAAAAGGAATTAAAGATGGTACTATTACAGAAGTGTATGACTCAAGTTATTTTACTACTAAAAAAACTTTAAAAGATATCGAAGCTTCATTGTTTAAAGTTGATACTACTGATGTAGGTCGTGAACAAATGAACGAAGATATTGAGGCTTACAGAAAAGGTACTAAAAAGATTTCTGAAGAGTATATCAGAAAAACTGAAATTGAAGCTTACAACGTAGATGCTTATAAAATTGTTGGTTATTGGTATTTCGACAAAAGACAAGGGGAATTAAAATACCGTTTATTAGGTATTTGTCCTGTTGTACCAGATGTTTATGAAATGGATAATCCTAACCCAGAAATGGTTGAATTATTTTGGGTTTATTTCCCATCAGCAAGAGATATTCTACATGAAGCAAAAGCTTTTAATAACAGAAATTCTGCTATGCCTTTTACTTTCGATCATTTGTTAAATGCTCGTCGTTTTAATGGTATGATTTATTTAGAAGAGAATGTATATGGTGATCGTATGATAAAAGATTACATGAAGGAAAATTCTCAAATGCAATTATTAGAATCTGATCGTGTTAAAGAGAAGATTCGTGATTTTGAACAAGACATGTGGAATTATTAATAGTATTTCTCCAATTTCATTTAAAAAACTCTTACCATTTGGTAAGAGTTTTTTAATTTTACACCATGATAGATTTTATAATCGTTGGAAATGGTTTAGCCGGAATTTCATTTGCTGAAATTGCTTTGCAAAATAATAAATCAGTTTTTGTTTTTGATAACAATTCGCAACCTTCTTCTCGTGTTGCTGGTGGATTATATAACCCAGTAGTTTTAAAAAGATTCAGTGAAGTATGGAAAGCAAAGGAGCAAATTGATTTTGCTTTCCCTTTATACCATAAAATTCAATCCAAATTGAATGTAGTCTTCGATTTTGAATTGCCAATTCTTCGAAAATTGTATTCGGTTGAAGAGCAAAATAATTGGTTTCAAGCTGCAGATAAGCCAAATTTAGCTCCCTTTTTAGATACTAAATTAGTCACATCTTCTTATGAAAATATTGCTTCTCCATTTCACTATGGAAAAGTCAATCATACCGGTTATTTAGAAATCTCAACTTTAATTGAAGCTTATACTAAATATTTGCAAGGCTTAAATTGTTTTTCTAATGAAGGTTTTAACTATGATAAAATCGAATTTTTAGAAGACGGAATTCAATATAAAGACATAAAAGCTAAAAACATCATTTTTGCAGAAGGTTTTGGATTACATGCCAATCCTTATTTTAATGATTTGCCTTTGGATGGAACAAAAGGTGAATTACTGATCATCAAAGCACCCAATTTAGATTTAGATGTGGTGATAAAATCAAGTGTATTTATACTTCCAATTGGAAATGATTTGTACAAAGTCGGGGCTACTTATGATTGGAAAGACAAAACGAATGTTCCAACCGAAGACGGAAAACAAGAATTAATCGAAAAATTATCCGAATTAATTTCGTGCGATTTTGAAATTGTGAAACATTTTGCAGGTGTTCGACCTACAGTTAAAGATAGGAGGCCTTTAGTTGGAACACATCCAGCACATCCGCAATTACATGTTTTAAATGGTTTAGGAACTCGCGGTGTAATGCTTGGTCCTTATTTAGCCAATCAATTATTCCAACATATTGAAAATGATATTCCGTTAGAAAAGGAAATTGATATAATAAGATGCTATAAAAAAAACCGAAACTAATTTGTTTCGGTTTTTTCTTTATCGTAATGTTGGTTTGTTTTTGTCTGCAATATGATCTTTCCAATCTTTATCATAACTCATAAATAAGTTTACCCAAATACTTCTAGATAATCGCATAATTACGGGCATAAAAACGATTAGTGTAGCAATGATGACTATAAAATTGGTAATCAAACTTTTTTCTCCAATAAAAAAGAAAGTGATGATAAAAGCAGCAACGCCAAATGCAATTCCAAGGGCATAACTTACATACATGGCTCCATAAAAGAATGATGGTTCCATTTGATATTTGGTTCCACAATGACTGCATTTTTCATGCATTTTATAAACATTCATCACATTATACGGATTTTTGTCTAAATACATGCTTTCTTCTTGGCAAGTTGGACAACTTCCTGTTAAAATACTATTTAATTTGGATCCTTTTTTTAACATTTGCAAAATATTTTACACAAAGGTACAATAACTAACAATTCTATGTGTAACAATTGTAACAATCTATATGCTGAATATACATAATTTATCGGTTTCATTTGGTGGAACATATCTTTTTGAAGAAGTAACTTTTAGACTAGGTTCTGGCGACAGAGTTGGTCTTGTTGGGAAAAATGGTGCAGGAAAATCAACTATGTTGAAAATGTTGGCGGGAGATTTTAAACCTGACAGTGGAACAATAGCAACAGAAAAAGAAGTAAAAATTGGATTTCTTCGTCAGGATATTGATTTTGTTAAAGGAAGAACGGTTTTAGAAGAGGCTTATATGGCTTTTGAAGAAATCAAACGGGCCGAATTCCGAATTGATGAAATCAATCACCAATTAGTTACTCGTACCGATTATGAAAGTCAGGAATATTCTGATTTGATTGAAGAATTAAGTGATGTTACACACCATTATGAAGTTCTTGGAGGTTACAATTATGTAGGTGATACCGAAAAGATTCTGTTAGGTTTAGGTTTCAAAAGAGAAGATTTTGACAACCAAACCGATACTTTCTCTGGAGGATGGAGAATGCGTATCGAATTGGCAAAATTATTATTACAATCTAACGATATTTTACTTTTAGATGAGCCAACGAATCACTTGGATATCGAAAGTATCATTTGGTTAGAAGGATTTTTACGAAATTTCCCCGGAGTAGTCGTAATCGTTTCTCACGATAAAATGTTTTTGGATAATGTAACGAATCGAACTATCGAAATTTCATTAGGGAAAGCCTACGATTTTAGTAAACCGTATTCGGAATATTTAGTGTTGCGTCAAGAAATTCGCGAAAAGCAATTGGCAACTCAGAAAAATCAAGCCAAAAAAATTGAAGAAACTGAAAAGTTAATCGAGAAATTTAGAGCCAAAGCTTCTAAAGCATCGATGGCGCAATCCTTGATTAAAAAATTAGATAAAGTAGAACGAATTGAAGTCGATGAAGACGATAATTCGGTGATGAATATTTCATTTCCAGTTTCGCAAACGCCAGGAAGAGTAGTGGTAGAGGCGGAACACGTTACCAAAGCGTATGGTGATAAAGTAATCTTAAAAGATATTTCGCTTTTAGTAGAACGCGGAAGTAAAGTAGCGTTTGTTGGGCAAAATGGTCAAGGAAAATCTACGTTTATGAAAGCGATTGTGAATGAATTTGAATACGAAGGCACAATAAAACTTGGACATAATGTTCAGTTAGGTTACTTTGCTCAAAATCAAGCAGAATATTTAGATGGAGAAAAAACATTGTTAGATACAATGTTAGAAGCCGCAACCGATACGAATCGTTCAAAAGTTCGTGATATGTTGGGTGCATTTTTATTCCGTGGTGATGAAGTAGAGAAAAAAGTAAAAGTACTTTCGGGAGGCGAGCGAAATCGTTTGGCGCTTTGTAAATTGCTTTTACAGCCGATTAATGTCTTAGTAATGGACGAGCCAACAAATCACTTGGATATTAAGTCTAAAAACGTTTTAAAAGCCGCTTTACAGCAATTTGAAGGAACATTGTTGTTAGTATCTCACGACCGTGATTTCTTGCAAGGAATGTCAAATATAGTATACGAATTCAAAGATCAAAAAATCAGAGAATATTTAGGCGATATCAATTTCTTCTTAGAACAGAAAAACGCTATGAATATGCGTGAAATTGAAAAGAAAGATGTCGTAGTGAATACGCAAACTCAAAACGCGAAAGCTGTAAAAAGTATCTCATACGAAGATCAAAAGAAAGCGAAAGCATTACAAAACAAGCTGAGTAAAATCGAAAGTCAAATTCAGCAATTAGAAAAAGCCATCCAAGCAGATGATAAATCGCTGGCTTCAAACTACGATAAACATATCGAAGATGCTACGTTTTTTGCAGCTTACGAAAAAAAGAAAAAAGAGTTGGAACAACTTTTAGAAGATTGGGAAAACGTGCAATTAGAAATTGAAGAATTGAATAGTTAATTACAGAACCACAAATTATAGCAATTCAAAAGTAAACAAGCAATCGCAATAATAACTATAATTATTGAGATTTTATTTTTTCTAATAAATTTTGTGAACGCTAACTTCATATTTTTAATTGTTTTATGAAATAAATATCAAGCTATCTTCTTTCATTTAAAATACGATTTTTGTCGTATTTTTAGAATTGAATAGTGGGCAACCTTTCATTTATTCTCTTCATTTTTTCTTCTAACGTCAATACGAATTTTTGATGACTTTCCGTATTCGGATTAAACGGACGATGTTGCAATCCTTTTTGAATAGAGCAAATCTCATTCATCAATCCAAACACCGATTCAGAAACATAATTTTCGAAGAATTGAATCCAGATATAATCGATTGCAGTTTGATTCGGATGCAACATATCTTCAGCATAAAAACGATAATCGCGCAATTCGTCCATCATAATTTCGTATGCAGGGAAATAGGTGATGGGTGATGGGTGATGGGTGATTGTTTTGTGAATTGCTGCAATCAAATGCGCTTTACTTAACGTGTTTTCTGTAAATCCATCCTTTATATGGCGCACCGGTGAAACCGTAAAAATGAAATTACAATTTGGATTCACCGAAAATATTAATGAAATAATACTTTGTAAACTTTCTTCGGTTTGATGAATCGACAACAATTCTTTTGTAAACTGCTTTTGCGGGACTTTATGACAGTTGGCGACAATTTCGTTTGTTTCTATATTTCGATACACCCAAGACGTTCCTAACGTAATTATAATGTGTGTTGATTCGTTTAATTGTTTATTTGTGGAATGGATTATATCGTTTAAAGATTCTAAAAAGGCATCTTTATCCGAATTTGACAGTTCCGAATGTACTTCATAGCAATGCCATAAATCGTTATGAAAGAAAATATCACTTTCGGTAAACTTTCTGTTTTCTACCGAACGTTGAATTAATTTTTCTAAAGAAACCGCATTAAAAACAATTCCAAACGGATTGGTAGTAGCTTGAAATTTAAAATAATCAAACTTTTTACCCATATTCTCAGCAAAACACGAACCTAACAACATAATTTTCGAATCATAATCGATTGGAAAACTGCTTTTTTGAACGGGTATTTTGGTAGTAAATTGCAAATCAGTTGGGTTTAAAGTTCAAATTTAAACTACTTTTTACAAAAAACGAGTATTTTTACTCAAGATTTAATGCAATACAAATGATTGAAAAAGAATACATCGAACCAAATGAAGGTTTCTCTCAAACCGTTTTAGTAAAAACTGGAAATTTCAAAACGCTTTACATTTCGGGACAAATTGGTCATGGTAATGATTTAGAAGCGCAAACGATTACTACATTTCAAAATTTAGAAATGCAGCTCCAAAATTGCAATGCGACTTTTAAAGATGTAGTAAAAATGAATACGTACATCGTAAATTTCAATCCTGAAATGGATTTACCTGTTTTCAGAAAAGTTAGAAAAGAATTTCTTGGAACTGAAAATTATCCAGCCAGCACTTTAGTTGGCGTAGAAAGTTTAGGAAGAAAAGAATGGCTGATTGAAATAGAAGCAATTGCAGTAGTAGAATAAAAAAATCCCGATAAGGTTTGAAGTTTATCGGGATTTGATTTTTTTTATTTAAAGATTTAGTTATAGAAATACTGAGCCGTTGAATTATTATCACTATTGTTGAAATCAATATATGTTTCTGTAGTTGGCATGTTATTTCCGTTGTAAGTATATGTTGATCTTTCTTCTAGTGTATTATCAATTTTGAAATCTAAAGAATTACCAGCTATACCTGGGTATCCTCTTGTGTAAGAAGGTGTGCCTATGATAATTTTATAAAAACCTGTTACATTCGCAAAAGGACTAACTTTTAAATCAAATGTACTTTCTTCAACCCAGCTTACTTCAAAATCTGTTCCCGGATTTTCAGTAATTTCTTTTTTGTAAGGTTGATTTCCATTAAAGTAAATTGTACCAGAAGCTTTTGTAGTGCTATTTGCTATTGTAGTAAAAGAAACTGTTCCATTTGAGTTATAAGTAAAGTTATCAGTTTCTATATCCCCATATTCATCTGTTCTGATTGATTTGATTAATCTGTTGTTAGAATCATATTCATAATCAATAACTTCTTCAAAACTATCTATTCCGTCATCAAAAAAATACTCTTCTTTTGTTATTAGATCACCTGTATAAGTGTAGATTGTTTCGTCTCTTAAATCTAAATCCGAACTTACACTTACAATTTTATTTCCATTGTATTCAAAGTCAGTTGTTTCAACTGTTCCGTCGTCATAAGTTTCGATTATTTTAGTTAATAATGTTCCTGAAGAATTATTCGAATCATCTTCACTTGAACAAGAAGTTAAAGTAAGTGCAACTGCACTAAAAAGGTAAAGTAGTTTTTTCATTTTTTTGTTTGTTAATTAGTCAGCAATATAGAAAAAACCTACAAAGATTTTATCTCAATGTAGGTTTTTTTAATAATTTAGAATGTTTCTGTTTTATTTCACAAACGTTATTGCTTTCTCCAACGCTTCTTTAATTCCACTCATATTCTTTCCTTTTCCTGAAGCGAAGAACGGTTGTCCACCACCGTTTCCGTCGATTAGTTTTCCTAATTCTCTGATGACGTTTCCAGCGTTTAATCCTTTTTCGGCAACCAATTCTTTAGAAATGTAGCAGTGAATATTCGGAGTATTATCTTCAATCGAAGCTAAGAATACAAATGCGTTTGGTTTTGAAGTTCCGATAGCTTGTGTTAAATCTTTAGTCGAACTCATAGATAAATCTACTTGTTTAGCTAAAAATTGAATTCCGTTTACTTCTTGGAAATCAGCAACCAAAGTATTTTTTAATCCTTCGATTTTTTCTTTTACTAATTGCTCTAATTGTTTTTTCAATTTCGCATTGTCATCTTGCAATGAAGCCACCGATTTTAAAACATCTTGTGGGTTTTTCAATACTTCTTTGATTTCCGCTAAAGTATCTTCTTGATTTTTATAAAAATCTTTCACCGCATCGCCAGTAATTGCCTCAATACGACGAATTCCGGCCGCTACAGCTCCTTCTGAAACAATTTTGAAATGCCAAATATCAGCGGTGTTTTTCACGTGAATTCCACCACATAATTCTTTGCTATCTCCAAATTCAATCATACGAACGTTGTCGCCATATTTCTCACCAAATAAAGCCATCGCGCCTTTATCCAATGCTTCTTTGATTGGGATATTTCTGTGTTCTACCAATTGCAATTGTGCTTCAATTTGTTGATTCACACTTGCTTCCACTTGACGTAATTCTTCATCTGAAACTTTAGCAAAATGAGAGAAGTCGAAACGTAAGTAATTTGGATTTACTAACGAACCTTTTTGCTCTACATGAGTTCCTAAAATGCTTCTTAAAGCCAAATGCATCAAATGCGTAGCCGAGTGATTTTTAGAAGTCGAAGTTCTTAAATCGGTATTGACTTTTGCTACAAAACCAGCTTCTACGTTTTCTGGAAGTTGTTTTGCGAAATGTAAGATTAAGTTATTTTCTTTTTTCGTATCGATAATTTCAATCGTTTCGTTTGCTGAAACTAACGTTCCTTTATCACCCACTTGTCCACCACCTTCTGGATAGAACGGCGTATTATCTAAAACAATTTGGTACAAAACACCATCTTTTTTAGAATCTACTTTACGAATTCTAGTGATTTTAACGTTGTTTTCCGTTTGGTCATAACCAACGAATGTTTCAACGTTTCCGTCAATTAAAACTTTCCAGTCGTCAGTAGTTACTTCTGAAGCTGCACGAGAACGCGCTTTTTGTTTTTGTAATTCAGTTTCGAATTCGGTTTCGTTAAACGAATAGCCTTTTTCTTTTAAAATCAAAGCCGTTAAGTCTTTCGGGAAACCAAATGTATCGTACAATTCAAATACTTTTTCACCCGAAACTTCTTTTCCAGATGTTTCAGCAACTACTTTATCTAATAATTGTAATCCTTGTTCCAAAGTTCTTAAGAAAGAAGCTTCTTCTTCGCGAATTACATTGGTAACCAATTGTTGTTGCGATTTAATCTCAGGGAAAAATTCGCCCATTTGATTCGCTAAAACTTCCACTAATTTGTTGATGAAAGGTTCTTTTGTTCCTAAAAAAGTAAATCCGTAACGAATCGCACGGCGTAAAATTCTACGAATTACATAACCAGCACCTGTATTCGAAGGCAATTGTCCATCAGCAATAGCAAATGCTACCGCACGAACGTGGTCTACAATTACACGAATCGCAATGTTGGTTTTGTTTTGTTCTTCTGATATGTTTTTAACTTCGTTTGAAGTATATTTTAATCCTGTGATTTCCTCCACTTTTACAATAAGCGGCGTGAAAACATCCGTATCGTAATTTGAAGTTACGTTTTGCATCGCCATACATAAACGCTCGAATCCCATTCCGGTATCAACGTGTTGTGCTGGTAATTTTTCTAGTGAACCATCGGCTTTACGGTTGAATTCCATAAATACGTTGTTCCAAATTTCCACTACTTGCGGATGATCAGCATTGACTAATTCTCTTCCTGAAACTTTAGCTCTTTCTTCGTTTGAACGTAAATCGATATGAATTTCCGAGCATGGACCACACGGACCTTGATCGCCCATTTCCCAGAAGTTATCTTTTTTATTTCCTAAAATGATGCGGTCTTCCGAAACGTATTGTTTCCAAATGTCAAATGCTTCTTGGTCAAACGGAACATTTTCTGCTGGATTTCCTTCAAAAACAGAAACATACAAACGGTCTTTGTCTAATTTCAAAACTTCGGTTAAAAATTCCCAAGCCCAAGCTAAGGCTTCTTTCTTGAAATAATCGCCAAACGACCAATTACCCAACATTTCAAACATGGTGTGGTGATAGGTGTCAAAACCTACATCTTCTAAATCATTGTGTTTACCTGAAACACGAAGACATTTTTGCGTATCGGCAATTCTTGGACTTTTTGGAGTTCCATTGCCTAAAAAATATTCTTTGAATTGGGCCATTCCCGAGTTGTTGAACATCAAAGTTGGGTCGTCTTTTAAAACGATTGGCGCAGAAGGAACAATTAAATGTCCTTTTGATTCAAAAAAATTCAGGTATGCTTTACGAATGTCTTGCGATTTCATTATCAATAATTTAGATCTGTTTTTTATTTATTTATTGTGATGCTAGAACGAAAGGAAATGTTCAAAAAAATAGTTCAACTAAAAATAAAATAGCTAAAGAATGAAACATTTCTTAAATTTGTTCGTATAACTTATGTCAACCAATAAATTTGGCACAAAAATAGTATATTTTCACATATGTCGAAGGTAAAATATTATTACGATTCAGAAAATTTAGCATACAAGCGCATTCTGCCTAAAAAGAGAAAGAAATTTGCTTACGTAATGCTTTTTTTATTGTCTTCGGCATTGTTTGGATTTTTGAGTTTTATCTTGTTAATCAATACAAGTTATTTTGAAACGCCAAAAGACAAGATTCAAGCAAGAGAAATTGAAGCCTTAAAATTGAATTACACCGTTTTGAATAAAAAGCTGGATTTGATGGATGATGTTTTGGAAGCGATTGAAAATAGAGACAACAATATTTATCGTATTTATTTTAACTCGACACCTATTTCAGAAGAAGAGCGAAAAGCAGGATTTGGAGGAGTTAACAGATACAAAGATTTGCAAGGTTATAATAATTCAGAGTTAATGGAAAACACTACAAAACGAGTAGATATACTAACAAAAGAATTAGTAATTCAATCGAAATCGTTAGATGAAATTGTGGCTTTAGCAAAACAGAAAGAGAAGTTGTTAGCGGCTATTCCAGCAATTCAACCGGTTAAGAACGAAGATTTAAAACAAATGGCTTCGGGTTATGGTTATAGAAGCGACCCGTTTACTAAAATTAGAAAATTCCATTACGGAATGGATTTCACAGCAAGAACAGGAACGCCTATTTACGCCACTGGCGATGGAGTAGTCTATAAAGCAGACGCTTCGTTATCAGGTTATGGGAATCATATTGAAATTAATCATGGGTTTGGCTATAAAACCTTGTATGCGCATTTGAGTAAATACAATTGCCGCCCAGGACAGCGTGTAAAACGTGGAGATATTATTGGTTATGTCGGGAGTACGGGAAGAAGTCAGGCACCCCATTTACACTATGAAGTCTTCAAAGGAAGCGAACGCGTAAATCCGCTGAATTTCTATTACGGAAGTATTTCAGCAAAAGAATATATTGAAATTTCAAAATTAGCAAATCAAGAAAATCAATCTTTGGATTAACGATTTAAGATTTTAGAAGTTTTCAACTTGAATTTGAACTTGAATTTGAACTTGAACTTGAACTTGAAAAATGCATCTAGAATTAGCACCAAATAAAAGATATTACAGCATTGGCGAAATAGCTAAGGCTTTTAACGTAAATGCGTCTTTAATTCGTTTTTGGGATAAAGAATTTGATATTCTAAAGCCAAAGAAAAACGCTAAAGGAAATCGCATGTTTACACCAGAAGATGTAAAGAATTTGCAATTGATTTATCATTTAGTAAAAGAGCGCGGATTTACCTTAGAAGGTGCTAAAACGCATTTAAAAGAAGGTCAGAAAAAAACGCTAGATAAATTTGAAATTATCAGCAAATTAGAAACGATTAAAGCACAATTGAATACAATTAAAAATCAACTATAAACAATAAATTAAACTTTTAAAACTTAAAAAAATGATGAGAAAATTTTTGCCTTGGATGATTGGTGGTGGATTAATCTTAATCCTAATATTTTGGTTCTTTAGTATCAAAAACGGAGCTGTTCGTGTAAATCAGGAAGTAAATAAAGAATGGGGAAATGTAGAAACTTCATACCAAAGAAGAAATGACCTTATTGGAAATTTAGTGAAAACGGTTCAAGGTTCGGCTGATTTTGAAAAATCTACTTTAGAAGCCGTAATTAAAGCACGTTCTGAAGCAACTTCTGTAAAAATTGATCCAACGAATATGACACCAGAACAATTAACACAATTCAATCAAGCGCAAGGAAACTTAAATAGTTCTTTGTCAAGATTATTGGTGTCAGTCGAACAATATCCAGATTTAAAAGCAAATCAAAACTTCTTGAAATTACAAGACGAATTGGCAAGTACTGAAAATCAAATTTTAACAGCAAGAACGCGTTTTAATGAGGCAGTTCAAAAATACAACAACTACATTTTGGTTTTTCCTAATTCAATGTTCTTAGGAAACTACAAAGAAAAACCATATTTTGATGCAGTTGCAGGTGCTGAAAAACCTGTTGAAGTAGAATTTGACTTTAATAACGAGAAAAAATAATGTCTAAAACAGAAGATTTCTTATCAAAAGCAGATGAACAAGAAATTGTTCAAGCAATTATTGAAGCGGAAAAAAACACTTCGGGAGAAATCAGAGTGCATTTAGAAGAACAAACAGAAAAACCACCTCTTGACCGAGCTCAAGAGGTTTTTTTTGAATTGAATATGCACGAAACTAAAGATCGAAACGGAGTTCTTTTTTATGTTGGGATTTCCAATAAAAAGTTTGCAATAATTGGTGACGAAGGCATCGATAAAGTAGTAGAAGCTGATTTTTGGGATTGTACTAAAGACGTTGTAATAGCTAATTTCAAAGAAGGAAATTACAAAAAAGGCTTAGTAGAAGGAATTCTAAGAGCTGGCGAACGATTGAAAAAATATTTTCCTTATCAATCGGATGATACAAATGAATTGTCTAACGAAATTTCGAGAGGTTAATATGAAAAAACTATTTATTCTAGTGTTTTTCCTTTTCGGAATTTATGCTAATGCTCAATTTACAATACCAAAAGTGCCTTCTTTTCAAACGAGTGTTTACGATTATGCCGATGTTTTAAATCCGACAGAAGAAAAAGAATTAGAGAACAAATTAATTCGTTATTCGGATTCTACTACGACTCAAATTGTAGTCATCACAATTGATGATTTAAAAGGAGAAGATATTGGTATTTTAACTCCAAAATGGGGACATGAATGGGGTATTGGTCAAGAAAAAGAAGACAATGGAATTCTAATTTTACTTTCCAAAAACGATAGAGAAATTTGGATTTCTCCAGGATATGGAGTAGAAGATAGATTAACCGCTGGAATTAACGGAGAACTTATCAGAAATATTATCATTCCTGAATTTAAAGCAGGAAGTTATTACCAAGGATTAGATAAAGGTGCCGATGCGATTTTTGAAGTTTTAAAAGGAAAATACAAAGGTTCTAGGAAACAATCTGGCAAGGATTTCCCCATTTTACCAATAATCATTTTTGTTTTTATCCTAATATTGATAATTTCAAAAGCGAGTAAAGGAGGAGGAAACTCTGGCGGAGGTTCACGTGGTTTAGATTTAACCGATATTATTATTTTGAGTAGCCTTGGAAGAGGAAGTGGTGGCGGAAGTTTCGGTGGCGGTTCATCAGGAGGATTTGGTGGTGGCTTCGGCGGTGGCGGATTTTCTGGTGGAGGTGCTGGCGGAAGCTGGTAATTTAAAATTGAATTCCAAGACTTTGTCATTTCGATGAAAGAGGAATCTCCTAAGAAGCAGGCTTACTTTGAGCAAAGCGAAAACAAACTTGTACTTGATTTTTGAACTTATATATTAAAACAAAAAACTCGTTAGCAATACTAACGAGTTTTTTGTTTTTTATTTCTGTCTAAAATAAATATCAATTGGAACTCCACTAAAATTGTAGTTTTCTCTCAATTTATTTTCAATAAAACGTTTGTATGGATCTTTCACATATTGTGGTAAGTTCGCAAAAAATACAAACTGAGGCGTTGGTGTTGGCAACTGCATACAATATTTAATCTTGATGTATTTTCCTTTCAATGCTGGTGGTGGCGTTGCTTCAATAATAGGCAACATCAACTCATTGAATTTCGAAGTCGAAATACGTTGTTTTCTGTTTTCAAAAACTTCAACAGCAGTTTCTAAGGCTTTTAATAAACGTTGTTTGGTTAAAGCTGAAACGAATAAAATTGGCACATCGGTAAATGGTGCAATTTCTTCTCTAATTTTTCTCTCGTAATCACGAGTACTCATGGTATCTTTTTCTACCAAATCCCATTTGTTAACTAAGATTACGATTCCTTTACGGTTTTTCTCGGCCAACCAAAAAATACTTTGATCTTGCCCTTCAAATCCACGAGTCGCATCGATAACCAATAAACACACATCACTGTGCTCAATTGCTCTTACCGAACGCATTACCGAATAAAATTCTAAATCTTCTTTTACTTTCGCTTTACGTCTAATTCCAGCCGTATCCACTAAGTTGAATTCAAATCCAAAACGATTGTATTTTGTGTCAATCGCATCACGAGTTGTTCCTGCAATATCTGTAACTACAAATCGATCTTCGCCAATTAAAGCGTTGATGAAGGATGATTTTCCAGCATTTGGTCTTCCTACTACACAAAATCTTGGTAACGGATTTTCCTCTTCAACTGCGTCTGGTAATTCAGGTAAAACTTCTACGATTTTATCTAATAATTCACCAGTTCCACTTCCGCTCATTCCCGAAATCGTGAAAAAATCACCTAATCCTAAATTGTAGAATTCCACTGCGTCTTTTTCACGCATGGCATTATCCACTTTATTTACGACTAAAATTACCGGTTTTTTAACTTTACGAAGCAATTTTGCTACTTCGTCATCCATCGGAGTTATGCCTTCTTCAACATCTACTACAAAAACAATAGCATCCGCCTCGTCAATAGCTAATTCTACTTGACGACGAATTTCTCCTTCAAAAATATCATCCGAACCTTTTACATAACCTCCCGTATCAATTACCGAAAATTCCTTTCCGTTCCACTCACTTTTTCCATAATTTCTATCACGCGTAACACCGCTTACCGAGTCAACAATAGCTTCTCTTCGCTGAATTAAACGGTTAAAAAATGTGGATTTTCCAACATTTGGTCTTCCTACAATGGCAACAATATTGTTCATAATCTTATTTTGAATCGGCAAAAGTACGATTTTTTTTGGAGCTTTTTCCAGCTATCCATTACAACTCCACAATTTTACGTCTTTTTTTCTAAATTTATTGCGGCAGCTTCTAGGGGCGCTACCGCAATAAAAAGAAAAAATAGGTGTAAAATTTGCGGGGTTTTCATTTCTATCTGGGCTATGCTGAAAAAATTGTTCAACATTTGTTAAAAATTTATATATTAGCCTTAAAATCATATAAAATGGATATTGAAAACAGCATTGTATTACGTCCTAGATTTCAAAAAGATGTTCCAAAATCTATGGATGCCATTTTAGAAAATGCTAATAAGTTAAAAATTGAAGTAAAAGAAGATTATCGGATAAAAGTTTCTGATCATCATATTTTCTTTTTCATCACATTAGCTAAGCGAAAATATTATTCACCGCATTTACATGTTGAATTAATAGAAAACGAAGATAAAACAACACAAGTAAAAGGATTATTTGGTCCAGATCAAACGGTGTGGACATTTTTTATGTTTATGCACTTTTTGGTTGGTGGTATGTTTTTGATTTTTATGATGATGGCTTATTCACATTGGAGTTTAAATCAGCCTTTTATAATTGATCTTGTTGTAATGGGTTTTATGGTTATATTGTGGTTTTTACTGTATTTTCAAGCCCGAATTAACCGAAAAAAATGTGCTCCACAAATGTACAAATTAGAAGAATTATTGAATAAGGTTTTGGAATAAAAAAACCTGATGAATATTCATCAGGTATCTTTTATCTTTACTCTTTGCTCTTGCTTCTTACTTCTGATTATATCCAAAACGTCTCAACTGACGCTCGTTGTTTCTCCAATCTTTATTCACTTTTACATAGGTTTCTAAGTGAATTTGTTTGCCAAAGAATTTTTCTAAATCTTCTCGAGCTTGAATCCCAACTTTCTTCAAAGCAGCGCCTTTGTGTCCGATGATGATTCCTTTTTGCGTATCGCGTTCTACCATAATTACGGCACGAATTCTGATGATGTTGTCATCTTCTTTAAATTCTTCTGTTTCGATTTCAACCGCATACGGAATCTCTTTGTCGTAATTCAATAAGATTTTCTCACGAATGGTTTCGTTAACAAAGAAACGTTCAGGTTTATCCGTCAAAGCATCTTTTGGATAGAACGGTGGTGATTGAGGTAATAATTCGATAATTCGATTAAAAACAACTTGAACATTGAAGTTTTCTAAAGCAGAAATAGGATAAATTTCAGCATTAGGTACTTTTTCTTCCCATAATTGCATTTGTTCTTCTAATTGTTCCTGATTCGATTTGTCAATTTTATTCAATAACAACAATACGGGAATCTTAGAATGAATAATTTTATTGAAAAATGCTTCGTCTTTTAATTCTTTTTCGCCAATTTCTACCATGTAAATCAATACATCTGCATCCTCAAAAGCTGATTTTACAAAATCCATCATCGAACTTTGTAATTCATACGCTGGTTTTATAATTCCAGGAGTGTCTGAGAATAATACTTGAAAATCATCTCCATTCACAATTCCTAAAATACGGTGTCTTGTAGTTTGTGCTTTCGATGTAATAATAGAAAGACGTTCCCCTACAAACGCATTCATAAGAGTTGATTTTCCTACATTCGGATTTCCAATGATATTTACATAACCTGCTCTGTGCTCCATTTCAATAAATTTATAGGTACAAAGGTAGTGATAACGCCTGAAATAGCAGAAAGAAAACATTATTTTTAAAAAAGTCTTGTAATTTTAAATAAAGATTGTACCTTTGCACTCACAAATCGCGGGATAG
>DIST01000065.1:0-19066 GCA_002421645.1 Flavobacterium sp. UBA6203 | reverse complement strand
CGAGTCCTGTTCCCGCTACTAAGTAGAAAAAAGCCCGCTAAGGCTTTAAAGTAAAAGGTTTTGAATACTTTTCAAAACCTTTTTTTATGTCCAAAATTCTTAGTATCTTACAAATCGTAAACGAAACCGTAAACGATTTTACCTTGAAGCCAAAACGCAATTACACCGAACCCAAAATCTATACTGGAGGTATTGAGATTACTAAATGGTCCAAATATTCTAAAGCAGAACAACAAGAAGCCTTAGATAAAAACTGGTTTGTGTATTTTTCTTTTCGTAATCCTAAAACAGGTTTTTTAGAAAAACAACCTTTTATCAAAGGAGGAGTGAACCGTTATAAGACAAAAGAAGAGCGAATGGAAATCCTAGAAACCTATCGCCGTAATTTACTCCGAATCTTAAAAGAAGGCTACAATCCTTATGACGAAAAAGGCACACAAAACGAAATTAAATCCGTAAAAGAAGCTTTTGCTTTCGCACTGGACATCAAAAAAAATATGATGACCGAGAATTCATACACTCGTTTTAAATCCAGAATCAAACGTTTTGAAAAGTATTTAGAAGAAAAAGGATATTTATTTCGATTTATCACATCTGTGGAAAAATCTACGGTAATGGATTATCTCAATATGGTATTAGATACCTCAAGCGCTCGAAATAGAAATAACACTAGAACAGATATTCAAACGTTGTTTCAAGTATTGGAGGACAACGATGTTATTGCCTCAAATTTCATTTCTAAAATAAAAGTTTTAAAAGCACCTCCAAAACGAAACAAGAGTTATTCAGAAGATAAATTAGAGCGTATTTATTCCTTTTTAAAGGAAACGGATCCTAATTTATTATTGTTTATAAAATTCGTATCGTACAACTTTTTACGACCTATCGAGGTTTGTCGTTTACGTGTAGAAGATATTGATTTAAAAGAGCAAAAACTAACCGTTAAAGCGAAAAACAAACTAGTAAAAGAAAAAATTATTCCAAATATTTTAATGGAAGAATTATCTTTTTTATCAAATTACAATGGAAATGATTTTCTTTTCACGCCAAAAGGCATACCTTCAAATTGGGAAGCTACTGATGATAATAGAAGAGATTATTTTACCAAAAGATTCAAAGAAGTAAAAGATTTGTTTACTCAAAAGGCAAAAGAAGGTGATAAAGACTATTTTGCTTTAGGGAAGGAATATGGTATTTATTCTTTTAGACACACTTTTATTACTAAAATTTACCGTGAAATGAGAAAGACACTCACGCCATTTGAAACAAAGAGTAGATTGCTTTTAATTACGGGACATAATACGATGAATGCCCTAGAACAATATTTAAGGGATATTGATGCGGAGTTGCCTGAAGACTATAGTGATTTGATTAAATAGAATAATAAAGTCATTAATAAAATTAATGACTTTATTATTAACTTTTCAAACTCGAAATATATACTCTTAAGCTTTAAGTGCTAAATTATAACTAGAAAAAATAGTTTAATTTGGACATGAAAGAATTAACTTTGTAGTAATTGTGTATGTTATATGTATAAAAAAAAGCTTGTGTTTTCACAAGCTATATATTAAAATTAATACTTCTTTTACCGATAAGGCTTAGCCTAAGATGATGTCATTCTTCATAAGAATTATTTTTAGTTAATTAACTTAAATAAAGATAAACAAATTTAATACCATAAATTGAAATAAACAAATAATATTTACTAATTGACTGTTAAATCGTTACCTGATAAAAATCTTTTATCTGTTATACATTCTTTACTTAAAAAATCTTTAATAAAAACTTTATTAAATCCTGATAGAGAATGCTTAGCAATGATTGAAAGTCTAATAAATGAACTTGTATCACTCCATATTTGCTCAATATCGTCGGTTGTACGAATCCTGACAGCATGTAAATTATGAGGGTCGTTATTTGAATTACAAGGCATATAGGATATAAAATTATCTTTTAAATTAATATCTTTACCTTGTAAATTACCTCCATTGTAATCACCGATTGGTTTATAAAATGTTAACTCAATATGAATATCAAAGATTTCAGAATCTGTCATATTAACAAATTTAATTAAATAGCTATTTTCATTATTTACAATTTGCTTAGAAATATGATCAGAAATAGCAATAATTGGTTTTTTCTTACTTAGAAAAAATTTTAAGAAAAAATAAGAAGCTGCAACACCAGATGCTACTCCAATTATCAAGTTTAGTAGAAAATCCATAAAATTTATTTTAATGCATAAAAATAGTAAAAACATTTAGATTAAATTATTTAAAAATAATTAGTAATGTGAAATTCTTTTAATCAAACTTTGTGTTCATAACCTTAGTTATTTTTATAAAATTAAATTAATTCGGTATCCTTAAAGAACATGAAAGGATTCATACACGCGCAGTGAATTTACTTTTAATTTATTCTTCTGAAATTCCCATCATCATATTATAATGACCAATATTTTCTGTTAATCTGAATATATCTTGAAATACTTTCAGATAATTAGTTATTATGCCTTCAGGTAATTCAATATACAAATCATCAGGTAAAGTGTGAGAACCTTCATTTACCCAACTTAATAGTGACCTACAAATATCTCTTTCTTCTTGATTGTCAAACTTACCCATCAAAATATCATCTCTGTTTTTACCCAAAATACTGAAATAATTTTCCAATATTCTTCTCATAGTATTTTGTATTGTTGTTCCGGAATTATTTTGCCATTCTTTAATTTCCCTCCATAACAATTCATAAGATGATTGAATTGGATTGTTTTCATTATAAGGATGAATAGATGATATTTTATTGTTTTTTCTTAAAATCCAATAATTTGCACGCTGACCAGGACCTCTGTTATTCCCTTCAAAAGACACTTCTTTATGAAAATAAACATTATGAGTTAAAATGATTATTTGTTTAATATTACCACTATCTGTTTTTACATTCTTAATAATTTCTTTGATTAAGGTACTTACTACAAATAATACATTACTATCTAAACTAGAAATTGGGTCATCAATTACTAGTATACGTTCATCATTTATAGTATCTTCAGTACTACCACCTTTTGCTAATTGTAGATAATATAAAAAAGTTATAAATGTAATTTCTCCTTCACTCAATGTGCTTAAAGCTAACTCACCGTTGTCTCTTTGAATTTGATAAAATCCTTCTTCATTTGATGGAACAATTTTAAAATTTAAAAAACCAAAAGAAATCAACAATCTATTTATTTCATCAATTGTAGGCTGAATACTAGTTACAGATTTACTTAATTCGATAATTTCTGAATTTAATGTGCTGTATGCAGCCCTTTTAGCATTGAGCTGAGAATCTATACTCGAAATCCCTGCATTCTTACCTGAGATAGCTTTGCTATAAACAGTTATTTGAGTCTTATATTCTTCAACCAAAAATTTCCAAACCTCATTAATTAGCTTTGTCTTTTCTGTTCTGAAATTTGATACAATTAAATTGTGTTTCGCTATTTCAGTATTTGCAACATTAATTAATTCCTGAATTAATTCTAATTGCCCAATTAAACTAGTTAGTTCAAAACTTCTACTTGGTTCTTTTAATTTGCTATTAATAATTTCCGTGTTTGTAGCGTTTTGACTAATTAAAGTTTTAAGGTATGCTGAAAAAGCATCATTATTTAATTTAGTATTTGGAATAGTTTTCTGAGTATCTTCTATAATATTTAACTCATTTAGAATATTTTCTATTAACTGATTGTATTCTTGTTTTAGTGAATTTAATAAACTTAAATCAGCTAGATAAGCTTCATCAAAATAATTTTCAATTTGGTTTTTAAAATCTTCTGTAATTGTTTTTTGTTGACAAAAAGGACAAGTATTATCTTCTTGAATATATTCAACACCTTGATTAACCCAATCATTAATGTTCAATTTTTGAATTAATTTTGCAATATCAACATCTGCTTTACCAACTATAATTTTTTTCCAAACTGGATTATTTATAATTTCATTAATCCTATCGAAATTAATTAATGGTATTTCTGAAAGTTCAACGGGAACATCACCAAAAATAGTCTTAGCACTTTCTTTTAACTCATCAAAGGTTCTTAGTACTGAAGTGTTTTCAATAAATTCAGACAATAAATAATCTTTAAAGATTTCTTTTCTTTTGAGTTTATCAAAAGCCTCATTAAAAACAACTTCGTATTTTTTATAAACATTAGACCAGGCATTTTCACGAAAATCTTCTTCAACTTTAGTTTTTGACTCTTTTAAATTGTCTAATGTCGATTTTAAACTTTCACCTTCTTTTTTTAATTGTTTTAATTGTTCAGACTTATCTTCTATTACAGCAACTTGTTCAGTAGATGCTTGACCTAAAGTAAAAATCCCGTCTAGTTTTCCTTTTCCAAAATTTATTTCTCTAAATTCTTTGTTATAGACTAAAGTTTTCAAAGGAGTATTGTTTACCCATGAACTAGAACAATGAAGAAATTTATCATTATTTTGATTAGATAGAAAGTTGGAAACAGTAGTTTTACCACAACCATTGGCTCCATAAATAAAATTAACTTTTTTCAAGCCAATGATTTGAATTCCAATATCATCATAAGATGCTACTTTTTTTATATTTATAGATTCTAGCATATTTTTTTATTTTTAATTCTCTTTCAACCCTTGAAATCTTTGTCAACTACAAACCTTTAATACTTCTTATTTTAGGTTTTGATTTTTCTTAATTTATATTTTTGAGCACTTCCAAATCTAATAATTTAAAAGAAGATTTCATACCCGTAAAAATACCTGATTTTCAAACCAAGTAGAAATACGTAGGAAATTTCAACAGCTAAAGTAAATAAAGTGGATGGAATAAAAATGTGGAAATCCGTAAAAAGAGAATTAGATTTTTTTGTTATGGTTGACAACCAGATTTAAGTATAAAAAAACGGAGCCTAAGCTCCGTTTCTCTTTTTAATACCTCTTCAACTTCCTCAAAAGATACTCCGTAGCTTCTGCATCAGAAATAAGCGGTTTCTTTTTAGACTTACTTTTATTAGATAGAGTAGGAGACTGCACACCTAGCATTTTGTACAAGCGAGCTACTTCCGTTTCTGGAAGGACTTGTATTACGCTATATGCAGTCTCTGCTTTCATGGTTATCTTCTAAATCTTATTCTTGGTTTTGGCTTTTCATTTGCTTTACTTTCGCCCAAATAATTTTCTGATTTTCTACTATAGTTTCGGCTGAATTCTTCAGTTGGGCTGAAAGTTCTTCTTGTTTCTTCTCTAGTTTTTCCAATTTCTGTTGAATTTGCTGAAATAGGATTATTGATTCGCTCTTGTTCATTTGGTTTGAGTTTTTTAATTATGTTATTGTATGATAAGTTTCGGTGAATTTTACTTCCTTTATAAGTAACATCTTTGTACTTGAATGAAATTCCGGACACTAATCCAGTAGTACTTTTGTTCAGTTTTACTTCTATTTCTTTTCCCTTGAGTTTTTGAAAAAACTCAAGTATGGTTAAGTGTTGATTTAATAATTCATTTATTATTGACTGTAACACTAAACGATCTGGACTTTCTCCAGTTCTAAGACATTTTTCAATCTCACCTTTTGTAAGTACATTTGATTCTTCCTTTCGAACTAATTCGGTTAAATTATATTTCTGTTCTAATTTTCGAATTAAAGTTTCACTTCGTTTATAATCATGTGAATCACTTACAACATTTCCAGAAAAATGAACCCGATTTGCCACAATGTGAATGTGGGAGTGATCTTGATCAAAATGCTTATAGATTATATATTGATTTTCATCAAATCCCATTCCTTCTAAATAATCTCTTGCTAAGTTTGCGAATTTCTCATCAGATAACTTATTAGAGTCTTCATAGGGTAAATTCAAACTCACATGATAAACCGCTTTTGATAGATTTGGTTTTTGCTGTCTTACTATATTGAACTCTTTAGTTTGTTTGACAACTGATTCAGATGAAAGATTGGTATCTAAAACAATAGCTTCACCTTTATCTACTTTGTTTTGATTGTATTTCAAAACGCCATAAAAATCCTTTCCTTTAACTTGCTTCGCTATCATATTTACATCAATAATTGATTTTTAATTTCGTTTAGTTTTTTATTCAAATTCAGTAATTCCTCTTCTAATCCTCTCAGATTAGGATTCCCTTGATTGACTTTTTTGGACATTTGATTAATGTTGTTCCCAATTCTAGAAAGCTCAATTAGTAAATCTCTTTCTAAACCTGACATTGAAAATTTTGGTAATTGTTTGTGTAATGCCCTTCTTCTAATAAATTCAACTACATTTAATCCATGTGATTTTGCCGCTTCCTCAAGTTCAACTTGTTCATTTAAAGTTACTCTTAGATTGATTTGAAATAGCTTAATTTCTTCTATCTTCTTTTTTGGTCGTCCCATATTTTCATCTTTTAATTGTTTAAAAATTTAGAATCGAATCCAAATAAAAAACCCATTTAAATTCGTTTAACAAGACAAATTTAAATGGGTAAAAAATGGAAAAATGAGAGTATCGTACACAAAATAATGTACGATACTAGCTAACAATTTAGAATATCTTCATAAATAGTAACAAGATTTACAAAAGCATTTTCATCTTGAAAAAACAAACTTGAAGGATTAACCAATAGTTTCAATGCATTTTTATAGTGTCCTTTTTCCAGCGGACTATCTTCATAATGATGACATGGATTTTTAGGATGTATCGCTTGTGGTGAATTAAACTTATTAATGCTTCTGTTTTCAATTTGAAATCTAACTTTGGCTTGCTTTATAAGTTGTTCTAAATTGATATCAATTTCGTCATAAGTTTTTAATGGATAATATTTCTCCTGAAGTAGAACTATTAAAGCTCTTCTTATGGAAAGATTCTCTTTAACTATAATTCCAAATTGTTCCAATACTCTTTGAGAATTTATAAGTCTTCTTTGTAATGCTTTTAGTTGATTGTAATTGAAAGAATGTTCGCCAATATTCAAAATTGAGGTTTTATCACCCAAGCTATCAATATATTTTATTAGTGCTATTATTTCTTCACTTCTCATTATAATTTATGGCCTCCTCTTCCTCTATTTAAATTCCAATTTCTCTTTATTGTTTTATTGATTGCCTCTTTGAAAATATTTTTCTTAATAGATAATAGATAGATGTTTTCTTTAACTATATAATTTGTGATAGCATATACCACATCTTTATTACTAGACTTTGAAAAATATTCATTAAAAGCAAATGACATAATTAACAAATCTTTGATATCCGTCATTGGATTAGCTTTTAGAATTTTATCTGCAATAAACTCAAGTTTGTTTGAAGTGTTGTCTAAAGTATCTTTGATTTTACCAAATGTAGTATTAATTAAAACTTCATTGGAATCAAAAATTGATTTTGAATATTCATTTAAAAAAAACTTACCATATTCAAATTTTCGTATAGCCATATAATCAATTAATGCTAGGTGAACAAATTCATTTAATTCGCTATCTTTTAAAATTTCAGATAAAAGATATCTTTTATTATGTAGACGATTAAACCATTCCATATGCTCTTTATCCAAGTTTTCTAGCATTTGATGCCCAAACAATGATGGAATTCGCGTAATAGGGTGTTCATCTATTAAAATAAATTTTATCTCATCTATACTTTTCTCATTAATAATAGGGTAATTGTAACGAATTGAAAAAAGAAGTGCTAAAATGGATTTCAATTCAATTTCTGTCAAGAATACAGGTGTTGTATTATACTCATCGTTGTACTTTTTTCTAATGTTAATCCATTTGACATAATCATAGCTTTTAAAAACTAAAGGTTTTATCTCCATATTATTTTGTAATAATTTAAAATTGAATGGCGTCAAAAATAGAATTAAGAAACAGAAAATAATATTTTGAAATTAAAAATTATTTACGTAACTTACTGATAATCATTTTATTGATACTTTTTAAAAAGTATAAAAAAAATGAATATGTTTTAAAAAAATCAAAACAAAGAAGAGTCTGAAAATCAGCTAAATGAAATAAATTGGCAGTATTTTCTGTAAAAAAATAAATTTTGAAAAAGATTTTATCATTTTTTAATCAAATTCAATTGAAAATTGAATTTGGAATTATTTTTAGTTTAAAAGAAGAAGTTTTAAGTCATTTCAGTTTGAAAAACACTCTAATTAAAATTGATTAAATTAGAAAATTAATCAAAAATTTCAACATTGCAAATGTTCTGATTTCAGCGGGGTGTGGGGTGCAACCCTGCCAAGCCATGTGACCAAAGGGAGCGTTTTTGCTATCAAAAACATGGCTTGCTTCATGACAACGTAGAATTTAACTTGAGGGAAAAAATAAAAAATAAAACCAGCAAGTTTTACAAGCTGGTTTAAAAAGTAAACTATTTTATTAATAAAGATGCTGCTATATTACAATGACTTTCTATGGTTTCCAAAATGTGTTCAATTGTGTTTTCATCTATTTCACTTAGGTCAACATCATCTGCGAAAGAGGAAATTTTGTTTTGCAAGAGTTCATTTAAATCTTCATCTAATCCTGAAGCCTTTGGATTGTATATTTTATACGCTAGCTCTCTTCCAAATTCTTTATCAATTAAATCTTCATCCAAATCAGATCCTTCGTTAGCTATAAAATCATCATAATAGATTAGGTAATTTTCATTGAGTGTTAAAAAGTAAAGTGCTGTTTTATCATTTTGGTCCAGTTTGGAAATAAATTCAGTTATAAATTCTGAAATTTCTAATTCTTCATCTCCATAAATATCACCTTGTAGGGAACTTAACTCCTCTAATAAGGGATTAATATTTTTTGTCTTGATTTTCCTTTTCCCTTTTTCATTTTTTAGAAATGTAAAATCAAGGAAAAATTCTTTTAAAAGAACTTTTTGTGCATATCTACATACTACATTGTTTAGCTCTTTTGTAACGATTAGGTGTTCTGAGAAGGTAATCATGATGAAAATTTTAGAGTCTTAAATTTAGTGAAAAAGAATTAACCCCAAAAATAAATCCTTAAAATACATTGTAAAATTATAAAACTCCTTGAAAAACAAATTGTTTTCCTATTTAGCCGTTTTAGATGTGTTCTTAGTGAAAGGTTTTTTCTTTCTATGTGGTTTGTTCCAAAAGGTTTTGTTCTATGAATAAATTCATTAAGTAAAGATTTATATTGAACCAAATTATCTGTATAAATAGTTTTGGGATTTGAGAGTAATAATGTGTTTGTTACATATTGTAACGTTCGTTTAGTTCTTCTTCCTATACTAAAATTAACAACTTGTTTTGTTTTTCTTTCTAATGCATACACAATCCAAACAGGACGTTCTTTATTTCTTATAAATGTTCTGATTTCATCTACTTCATAGGTTTTGTTTTTGATTATTGGCTGATTAGGTATTTTCTTAGCAATTGCAATTATTCTCTTCAATAAAGTTGTGGTTGATATTTTTAATATTCTTGCCGTACTTCTTATTCCAAGACCTTCTTTTGTAAATTGAACAATTCTTTTGTTTACCCAATGATTATAAGCTTTATAAGTATAAAAATCTATGAATCTTTTTTTGCATGATTTACAAATAAATTGCTGTTTTTATTAATAGTAAAACCGTTTTTAATAATATCATTAGATTCACAACTTGGGAAAATTTGCTATCACTAAATCTGATACACGAGGTCTCATTTTTTATCATTTTCTTTGATTTAAGCACTTTAAACATAAAAAAAGATGAACTATATAGCTCATCTTTTTTGCAAATATTTTTAATTTTTATTGATTATCAATTTGTTAGATACACAAAGAGTGTTCATCACTAAATCTGATACATTACCTATTCAGACTTGAATATTTTTCACAAAACCTTATTTTATTAAGTTTTTAATTTTTTTTAGAAACATGATTTTTATCATATTAAAGGATGTTTTTGTCTTTTAATTTTGAACCTATTAAATGATAGTAACGAAACTATTATTGAAACCAATATTTAAAACTAATTTTTTCTACCATGAGTAATTTTATTAAAAAAGTTCTTGTATTGTGTGTGGCTTGTGCAGCAAGTATCGCATGTAAACAGAACGGTGACTCAACAACCAACTATGCTGATATCTCTGTTGGTGATGAAATGATTGCAGAATTAACAGCGCCTCCATTTGTACCAAAACCTGTTGGAGATCGTCCTGCTAAAAAATTAATTGTAAACATGGAAATTAAAGAAATCGAAGGTGAGATGGCCGACGGTGTTAAGTATGTTTACTGGACTTTTGGGGGTAGTGTACCAGGAAGTTTTATTAGAACTAGAGTAGGTGATGAAGTTGAATTTACTTTGAAAAATCACCCAGACAACAAATTGCCTCACAATATCGATTTACACGCCGTTACAGGTCCTGGAGGTGGAGCTGCTTCTCTTTAGTAGCGCCAGGACATGAAAAAACTTTTAATTTCAAATGTATCAATCCAGGATTATATGTGTACCACTGTGCTACAGCTCCTGTAGGGATGCACATTGCAAACGGAATGTACGGATTAATTTTGGTGGAACCAGAAGGTGGTTTACCTCCAGTAGATAAAGAATACTACGTAATGCAAGGTGATTTTTATACCAAAGGGAAAAATGGAGAACCTGGAATGCAACCTTTCGACATGACAAAAGCCGTTGATGAGCATCCTGATTATGTAGTTTTTAATGGGAAAGTTGGTGCTTTAACTGGTGACAAAGCGTTAACCGCTAAAGTGGGTGAAACCGTTAGAATTTACATGGGTAACGGTGGACCAAATTTAGTTTCTTCGTTCCACGTTATTGGAGAGATTTTCGACAGAGTTCATATTGAAGGTGGAGATGCAATCAATAAAAATGTTCAAACAACATTAATTCCTGCTGGTGGTTCTGCAATTGTAGAGTTTAAAGTAGATGTTCCAGGAACTTTCATTTTAGTGGATCACTCCATCTTCAGAGCGTTCAACAAAGGAGCATTAGGAATGTTAAAAGTAGAAGGTGCTGAAAATGCTAAAATTTACTCAGGTACAACGCAAGAAGGTATTTATCACCCAGAAGGAGGAACTATTCAAACGATGCCAAAATCAGGTAATGGAAAAGAAGTAGTGGTAAACAAAACATTAGACCAACAAATTGCCGATGGTAAAAATATTTATGGAAGAACTTGTTTTGCTTGTCACCAATCAGAAGGTCAAGGTATTCCTGGTGCTTTCCCTCCATTAGTAAAATCTGATTTCTTAAATGCAGATCCAAACAGAGCAATCAATGCAGTTCTTCATGGATTAAGTGGCGAAATTACAGTAAATGGTAAAAAATTCAATTCGGTAATGACGAGTCAAAACCTTACCGATCAAGAAATTTCAGATGTTTTAACATATGTGTACAACGGTTGGGGTAACAACAAAACCAAAGTAACTCCAGAAATGGTTAAAACACAAAGAGCAAAACCAGCTCCAAAAGCAAAAGAAATGCATTAATTAAATATAAATAGAATAAACACAAAATGAAAAAAATAGTATTGAGTGCCATCGCACTTATCATAACCGGAACTTTAATCAGTTTTAAATTACCAACAACTAAAACATCTGAAGTAGTGGCATTTCAGGATGTAAATAAAGGAAAAGCAATTTTTAGTAAAACATGTATCGCATGTCATCAGGCAAACGGACAAGGAATTCCAAACGCATTTCCTCCTTTAGCAAAATCTGATTACCTAAATAAAGATGTTAACAGAGCCATTAAAGTGGTATTAAACGGATTAAGCGGACCTATTACTGTAAATGGCAAAAAATTCAATAGTGCGATGACTAGTCAAGGATTAAGCGACCAACAAGTGGCGGATGTACTGACTTATGTTTACAGCAGTTGGGGAAATAACAATACAAAAGTTACTCCAGCTATGGTAAAAGCACAAAGAGGTAAAAAATAAGTATAAACAATAAGCAAACTGAAGAATGGAAGCTCAATTTATGAAACGATTTCACTACTGCCTAATTTTATTATCTTGGGTTTCCATTTCTTTTTCTCAGGTGCCCGAAGATATGGTAACCATTGGAGCAGGGAGTTACGTTCCGTTATATGGAACAACAGATAAGAAACCAGTGTTCATTAAATCCTTTTTATTGGATGTATATCCGGTTACGAATCAGGAATATTTAGAATTTTTGAAAAAAAATCCGGCTTACCGAAAATCAAAAATCAAACGCCTTTTTGCCAATACAACTTATTTATCAGAATGGAGTGGCGATTTAAGTTTCGGACCATTAAATGCAAATGCGCCTGTAACTAATGTTTCTTGGTTTTCAGCTAAAGAATATTGCGAATGTCAAGGTAAAAGATTAGCCACTTTAGACGAATGGGAATATGTAGCCATGGCAGATGAAAAACGAAAAGACGCTCGTTCAAAAGAAGAATTTAATAAATACATCTTGAGTTGGTACGAAAAAAACAAAACCTATAACAATTCCGTAGGGAAAACATTCAAAAATTATTGGGGTGTTTACGATATGCACGGATTAGTTTGGGAATGGACTTTCGATTTCAATAGTATCTTTTTATCAGGAGAATCCAGAAAAGATAAGGATACCGATAAAGATTTGTTTTGCGGAAGTGGTTCTGTCAATGCTACTGATTTAATGAATTATGCCGCTTTTATGCGTTACGCTTTCAGAGGCAGTATAAAAGCAAACTATACTACAAAAAATTTAGGCTTCCGATGTGCCAAAAACATCGCTAATTGAGTTTTCAATTAAACAAAAAAAACATGAAAAAGCTAATTTTATTCGTAATTGCTTCCCTTTTATTAATTGGATGCAATTCAAAAGAGGAAAAACAAGACATAAAAGATAAACCAATAACCGATTTATCAATTTACAACTTGCCTGAAAAATGGACCAATCAAGACGGAAAAGATATTGAACTAAAAGAATTAAGAGGAAAAGTTCTTGTTATGGTGATGATTTATACTTCTTGTAAATCAGCTTGTCCAAGATTAGTTGCTGATATGCGAAATATTGAAGCTAAAATCCCAGAAGAATACAAAGACAAAGTCCAATTGGTTTTAGTAAGTATTGATCCAACGGTTGATACTCCAAAAAGATTAAAAGAATTTTCTATCGAAAACAAAATGACAGGAAATCAATGGGTTTTCTTGCGTTCAAATGAAGAAAATACCAGAGAATTTGCAGCGGTTTTAGCCGTAAATTATAAAAAAATATCTCCGATAGATTTCTCACATTCCAATATTATCAGTGTATTTAATGCAGAAGGAGAATTGGCATTCCAACAAGAAGGCTTAGGAGTTAGTTACGATAAAACGGTTTCAAAAATCAAAGAAGAAGCAGCTAAAGTAGAGTAGTGGCTTCCCCAAAAAAATCAATACAACATGAAACTTCAAAATAAAATGCTAGTTGCAATTGCTTTTGCAATTTCAACCGTAGGTTCATTTGCTCAAGAGTTAGAAGTCAACCTACAAATAAGACCTCGATTTGAATACCGAAATGGTTTCAAAGAATTAATGAAAGACGATTTTTATCCCACTTCGTTTGTTTCTCAACGCTCAAGAATGAATTTTTTCTACAAACAAGAAAAATTTAAAGCCAATGTATCGTTTCAAAACGTAAAAGTTTGGGGCGATGTAGCTACAACTTCTCCTTCCGATAAAAACGGAGTAGCGTTATTCGAATCTTGGATTTCGTATGATTTCAATACGAATTGGACAGCAAAATTCGGGCGACAAGTACTTTCGTATGATAATCAAAGAATTATGGGTGGAATCGATTGGTTGCAACAAGGTCAAAGTCACGATGCCGTTTTGGTTACAAACAAGAAAAATGGCTACCAATTGGATTTCGGAGCAGCATTAAATAATAACAATGAAGCTCTTTATGAATCTGCTTATGTGACGAACTATAAAAACATGCAGTTCATTTGGTTCAACCAAAAATTTTCTAAACTAAGTTTAAGCTTTTTAGCATTGAATAATGGTTATCAATATGAAAATTTGGTAGAAAATAAATTCCAAGTTGCCTATTTGCAAACTCTCGGAACTTATGGGAAATGGGATGTTTCAAAATTTTATGGTGATTTCGGTTTGTACGCTCAAACGGGTGAAGCTGCTTTAACTAATGATAAAGTTGCTGTTGGTGCGTATTATGCGGGATTTAATTTGGGTTATAAATTCACCAATTCTTTCAAAGCCGAATTAGGTTTCGAATATTTATCTGGAAAAGATCAAAATGATACCGATACTAAAGTAAAATCGTTCACACCATTATTTGGAACCAATCACGGATTCAATGGTTTAATGGATTATTTTTATGTAGGAAATCATAAAAATTCGGTTGGATTACAAGATTTTTATACCAAATTCATTTACGACAAGAACAAATGGCAAGTAACGTTAGTGCCTCACTTATTTTATAGTGCTGCATCGGTTTACAATATGACCACTTTAGAAGAACAAGATAGTTATTTAGGTACAGAAATCGATTTAACAGCAACTTATAAAATGGATAATAACTTTGTAATTTCTGGAGGCGTTTCAAAAATGTTTGCTAACGACACTATGGAAATTTTAAAAGGAGGAAACAATTCAAATGGAAACAATTGGGCATGGGTAATGGTTTCATTTAATCCGCAATTATTTACCTACAAAAAATAGATTAATTATAAATGGGGTTATTTTTAATTAAAAAAGGACTGCTAATTATTTTAGCAGTCCTTTTACTTTAAAAAGAATCGTCCTGTTTACCAAAACGACTCCTTTTAAAGAACCTAATTAACTAATAAAACTTATCTTGTAAAACAATGGCACTTGGAAACAAAATATTATTTTCTAAATGAATGTGCGCATGTAAATCCGCTTCAAATTCTTGTAACATTTGATATGTTACTTTGTAAGTGTTACAAGCATCTGCTGGTGGAGTGTAGTTGTTTGATAATGCTACAATTTTTTCAAATCGTTCGCCTTCATTTTCATGTTCTTCCATCATCATCGCAATAGGATTGGCCACAGAACCAAATCCAGGATTATTGATAGGTGTGTTATTTCGATTAGCTTCTACCATTTTTTTGATAAATGGAAACAGAATTAACTCTTCTTTTTTCATGTGTTGCGTTAATTCGTCGGCGCTTCTTTTGAATAATTTTTTAATTTCAAAAAGTTCTGGATGTTGAGCACCATGCACTTGTTCTAATTTAAGTAAAAACGATAGCAATTGCGGAATTTTTTCTTCCACATAACGATGGTGTTTTTTCTCAATATAATCAATCAACAAATCCAATTCCCAAGATTTAAAATCGATTCCTTGATTGTTGTTGTTTGCCGTAACACGTTCTAATTCGTCTAAAAGCGCATATTTATCAATGCCTTTTTTTGCACATACTTCATCGATTGTTCGGTTTCCTTTACAACAAAAATCGATACCTAACTGACTGAAAACACCTGCAGTTCTATAATCATCTGCTACTATGTTTCCCACTGTTTTGTTTGAATCTATTACCATAATACTGTTTTGTTTAAATAAAAGACAAATTTATCCTTAATTTAATTTTTATAGTATGATTTGAATCATAACGCATGTTTTTTTTTGGTAGTTATTTTGTGTTTAATTAAAGGATAAAAATATCCTTAATAAACTCTAACTAATATCTAAAATATGTTATCAAAATCGCAAGCACGAGCATTTTTTTTAGGTGGAACTGTAGTAACCTTTTTAGTCTTTATTGGCTTAACTATTTACTCGTTTATGCCTAAAAATGATCAAACTTATCATGATAAGATTGATGCAAAAGTTATTCGAGGAAAGGAAATTTGGGAATCGAATAATTGTATGGGTTGTCATACCATACTTGGGGAAGGAGGCTACTACGCTCCAGAACTTACTAAAGTAATCGAAAGAAGAGGAGAAGGCTATGTAAAAGCCGTTTTACAATCGCCAATTCCTTGGGGACCAAAAGGCAGAAAAATGGTAAAATACGAAATGAACGATGCCGATGCCGAAGCTGTAATTGCCTATTTCAAATGGATAGGAAATATTGATTTGAATGGTTTTGACCGAGTGGTTTCCCCTTTAGCTAAAGAAGAATAATCCAAATTTTAGAAGATATGAAATATAAATCACAAAAAGTAGCGTATTGGTTCTTTGGATTATGCATGTTATTATTTGCATTACAAATTATCTATGGTTTTATTATGGGCTTTGCCCGAATTGGAATGGATGGTCTTCACGATTTTATTCCGTTCAATACAGCAAGAGCTGTTCATACAAATTTATTAGTAGTTTGGTTATTAACCGGTTTCATGGGAGCCGCTTATTATATCATTCCTGAAGAAGCACAAAGAGAATTAGTCAATGTAAAATTGGCTTATGTTCAATTAATTTCATTAGCAGTTGTCGGCGTTTTAGCAATCGTTGGGTATCACTTTAATATTTGGGAAGGAAGAAAATTCCTTGAAATTCCAAGAGAATTAGATGTTTTAGTAGTAATCAATGTCTTACTGTTCTTAGGATTAATCCTCACCACTTTATACAAAGCAGAAAGACGAACCACAACTTCGTTAGTTTTAACAATGGGATTGGTTTTTGCCGCTTTATTATACTTACCGGGTATGATTTGGTTCGATAGCCAAGTTACGGATTCATTCTTCCGTTGGTGGGTAGTGCATTTATGGGTTGAAGGAGTATGGGAACTAATCATGGGCGGTATTTTATCGTACTTATTAATCAAACTTACTGGTGTTGACCGAGAAGTTATTGAGAAATGGTTATACGTAATCGTTGGTTTGACATTCCTTTCAGGTTTATTAGGAACAGGTCACCATTACTACTACATCGGAGTGAATAAAATTTGGTTAATCGTAGGTGGAATTTTCTCAGCATTAGAACCATTAGCGTTCTTAGCAATGGCATTATTCGCAGTGTACATGTATCGAAAAGGTGAAAAATCACATCCAAACAAAATTGCGTTATTCTGGACTATCGGTGCTTCTATTGTATCTTTCATTGGAGCTGGATTGTTAGGATTTGCGCACACTTTACCACAAACAAACATTTATACACACGGAACTTTAGTAACAGCAATGCACGGTCACTACGCATTTTGGGGCGCTTATGCGATGATTGTTTTAGCTATTATTAGTTATGCAATGCCTAATATGACAGGAAGAAAATTATACGACAGCACAAGAGGTCACATGGCATTTTGGTTGTCTAATATCGGAATGTTAGGAATGACTGTTGCTTTTGGTGTAGCGGGTGTTGCCCAAGTGTACATGGAACGTAAAATGAAAATGGATTTCATGGATGTCCAAAACGAAATCAGTATTCACTTTGTCGTATTGTTACTTTGTGCCACATTATTTACAACTGGAATTACCTTATACATTTTAGAGTTTATCAAATACGGTAAACCTACAGATGAAGCTCTTGTAAAAGAATAGTTATTAATTATTTAGGTTAGAATTATACAATTAATAACCAGCCGAGACCAATTGCCCAGAGTTGTCGCTGCCCGCTTTTGGTTTCGGTTTTTTCAAAAATAAATTGCCATGATAGTAGCAGAAAAAACCATATTTTATAAAGCAGTAGGTTCAGAAATTGAAATTTTCAATCAAATTAATCAATTGCAATTGCCTTTATTATTGAAAGGGCCAACAGGTTCTGGAAAGTCCCGTTTTATTGAATATATGGCGAATGAAGTTAACAAAACATTAGTCACCGTGAGTTGTCACGAAGAAACTTCAGCAACCGATTTAATTGGACGTTTCATCATCAAAGGAGCCGAAACTATTTGGATTGACGGACCTTTATCAATCGCTGTAAAAAACGGATATATTTTATATTTAGATGAGGTTGCCGAAGCACGTCCAGATGTCATCGTAGCCATTCACTCCTTAACCGATCACAGAAGAGAACTTTTCATTGATAAATTAGGAGAAAACATCAAAGCACATCCTGATTTTCTTTTGGTAGCTTCGTTTAATCCAGGATATCAAAAAGGATTCAAAGAATTGAAACCTTCTACTCGTCAACGATTTGTAGCACTTTCATTCGATTATCCAAATCCGAAAATTGAAGCCGAAATTTTAATTAATGAAACCGGAATTCAAGCCGATATCGCTCAAAAGTTAGTCGCAATCGGAACAAAAATTAGAAATCTTACCGAATTAGGTCTAACCGAAACCGTTTCCACCCGATTATTAGTGGACGCCGCGAAACTTATCAATAACGGATTACCAAAACGATTAGCCGTTCACGTTGCCGTTGTAGAACCTTTAACAGACGAGCAAGAAACCATTCAAGCTTTAAACGATTTGTGCGATTTAATGATTTAAAGATTTGAGATATGGGCTTAGAATTAGACGAAATTATCTATAAAAAAGTACTCAAGTACTTTAAAAATAAACGACTCAATGATGCCGAAATTCTGAGCCGTCAAATCAACTTATCTGATATCAAACCTCGATTGACTCTTTTTGCGAGAGCGATTTGTGGTGCGCCAATCGATATTTTTCCAGCCGAACGCGAAGGAGGTTACAAAAACAAAAACTTCTTTCTTCCAATAAATTGTTCGCTTTTCCCAACAAAAGAAGAAAATCTGAAGTTCTATTTTTTCAGAACAGTGTATTTGAGTATTCAGAAACAAATGAATTTCAATTGGGATAACCAAGATAATTCACACGAACTTTCTTTGGAAAAAGCTTTTGAAACAGCACCATTAGTCATTGGAAAAATGTTTGAAAATTATCCATCCATGCAAGAGTTCTATTATGATGCGGTGCCAAAATTACCCGTTAATAAAAAAGACCAAACCATTGATTATTCTTGGTTGTACGGAAAATGGATGAAAAATACACCCGAAATTGAAGACCAAAATGTATTGCAAAATTTCGATGACAATACTAAGAAAATAAAAAACAATGTCGTAGCCGAAACTACGCTTCATGCGAAAGCTGTTGAAGAAATAGAATCACTTACTATCGACAAAAAACAACAAGAAGATTATGTCTTAATGCACAGTTTCGAGAAAATTGAAACCGCAGAAGAATTCAACGGAAATTGGC
>DIST01000009.1 GCA_002421645.1 Flavobacterium sp. UBA6203 | reverse complement strand
GCTTCAAAAAGTGGTAAATCCAATACACGAGCGGTATCTCTAATCGCAGACTTTGTAGCCATTTTACCATAGGTAATAATTTGCGCCACCTGATTAGCTCCGTATTTATTGATTACATAATCCATAACACGACCGCGACCTTCATCATCAAAGTCGATGTCAATATCGGGCATGGAAACACGGTCGGGATTCAGGAAACGCTCAAAAAGCAAATCGTATTTAATCGGGTCGATGTTCGTAATTCCTAAACAATATGCAACAGCCGAACCCGCAGCCGAACCACGACCTGGTCCAACAGAAACGTCCATTTTTCTAGCTTCGGCAATGAAATCTTGTACAATTAAGAAATAACCTGGATAACCTGAATTGGAAATCGTTAGTAATTCAAAATCTAAACGCTCTTGAATATCTGGTGTGATTTCGCCATAACGTTTTTTAGCACCTTCCATGGTGAGATGTTTCAAATACGCATTTTCACCACGAACTCCACCATCTAATTTATCTTCCTCTACTTCAAATTCATCAGGAATTTTAAATTTTGGAAGCAATACATCGCGATATAAAGAATACGGTTCTGTTTTATCGATGATTTCTTGAATATTGATAATCGCTTCGGGTAAATCAGCAAAAAGTTGCTTCATTTCGTCACCCGATTTGAAATAATATTCCTGATTTGGTAATCCGTAGCGATAGCCACGTCCGCGACCAATTGGTGTCGCTTGTTTTTCACCATCTTTTACACACAATAAAATATCGTGCGCATTGGCATCTTCTTTATTAACGTAATAGGTATTGTTAGTCGCAATTAACTTCACATTGTGCTTTTTCGCGAAAGCTATCAACGTTTGGTTAACACGATTTTCATCTTCTTGTTTGTGACGCATTAATTCCAAATAGAAATCGGAACCAAATTGGTCTTTCCACCAAATCAAAGCTTCTTCAGCTTGACTTTCACCGACATTTAGAATTTTACTTGGAATTTCTCCGTATAAATTTCCAGACAGTACGATGATATCTTCTTTGTATTGCTCCACGATTTTTCTATCAATACGCGGAACGTAATAGAAACCATCAGTATAAGCAATGGATGACATTTTGGCTAAATTGTGATAGCCTTTTTTATTTTTTGCCAACAAAACTACTTGATAACCGTTGTCTTTTTTGGTCTTATCTTTATGATCGTCACAGATATTGAATTCGCACCCTACAATAGGTTTGATTACGGTTTCTGTTGGTTCTTCTCCGTTTTCGACTAATTCCTTATTTTTAGTTTCAGCAGCTTTGTTATGATTTAAAACGGCGCTTACAAAATGAAACGCACCCATCATGTTTCCAGTATCGGTCATGGCAACCGCTGGCATTTTGAATTTTGCCGAAGCTTTCACTAAATCATTAATCGCAATGGTAGATTGTAACACCGAAAACTGCGTATGATTGTGCAAATGTGCAAAAGCAGCGTCTTTTAAATCCGATTTTACTTCTTCTGAAATTGTGGTTTGAACTTCCTCTTGTTCGATTTTTTTCAAACGCGCTCTGATTTCGTCAGAGGCTTGTTTCAGATTGATATGTTTTAATCCGATTAACTGGATTTCGCCTAGATTTTTTTCTCGGAAACTTCTGAAATATTCTGGCGTTACATCTAACTCTTCTTTGGTGAAAACTTCTCTTTTAATCAACTCAAGAAAACAACGTGTTGTTGCTTCCACATCGGCAGTGGCATTATGTGCTTCTGCGAATGGTTGATTGAAAAGATATTGATGTAATTCGGTTAATGTTGGTAATTTGAATCTTCCACCACGACCACCGGGTAATTTTAACAAGTTAGCGGTGATTTCGGTACAAGTATCTAAAACCGGCATTTTAGTCATATCGGAACCAATATTCATACGATGGAATTCACATCCCATGATATTAACATCAAATCCTACATTTTGACCAACGATGAATTTTGCTTTTGAAAGAGCGATGTTGAATTTCTCTAAAACTTCAGATAGTAGAATTCCTTGCTCCATTGCTAATTCAGTAGAAATACCATGAATTCGCTCTGCATCATAAGGAATATTAAAACCTTCGGGCTTAACCAAGTAATCTTGGTGCTCGATCAAATTTCCCATTTCGTCGTGTAATTGCCATGCAATTTGTATACAACGAGGCCAGTTATCGGTATCGGTAATGGGTGCCGACCAACTGCGCGGTAATCCTGTGGTTTCTGTATCGAAAATTAAGTACATCTATCTGAGAATTAAGCTAAAGAAAAAAAGCAAAAGCTGATTTTGAATAAAAACAAAAATACATTTTAAGTTAGTGAATGCCAATTTAAGTTATCAACAAAACAAAAAACCATCTGAATTACTCCAGATGGTTTTTTTATTTTTAATTAGCTGTTATTATTAAAATGTCGCTAAAGGCACTTTATAAAACCAACCTTCTGAGAAAGTAACAACATCTCCAAGTTCATCCACAACATTGAATTTAAATTTCCCAGTATATTTTCCGTCTAAAACTTCAGTAATCGTAATTTCTCCGTTACTTTGTTGCACGTTAACTACTTTGAATTTAGCATTATTATTACCTCCTACAATAGTAATTAAATCACCAGCTCTATATCCATTACCTCTTGAAACTAAAGTAATAGAAGTAACCGCTCCATTAGTAGTTGTTGTTGCAACTCTAATACCAGAACCAGAACCACCAGTAGTTTGAGCCCCAGCCGCATTATTTGTATAACCACTACCCGGATTTTGAATAGCAGATAACTTGTATGCAGGACCAGAATAAACTCTAGAATCATACGATTTTGATAATTCAGGGCTGTCTAAATCATAAGATGCAAAGTCATTTGTATTAGCAGTTCCTAAAATATATGTTCCTACAGTAGCCGTACTTGTTTTCAACATTACAGTTTCATATGCTGTAAAAGCTGTAATTGTTAACGATCCACCTGCGTCAATTGAAGCAACAGAATAATTTGCTCTCCATGCATTATTGTTAAAATCAGCCTGAAAAGCAGGAGTATTAGTCTGAATATCTTCTTGACAAGAAGTAAATAAAACCGTAGCAGCTATTAAAGAAAGTAATTTTTTCATTTTATTTATCCTATATATTATAAGTAGGTAACAAAAATAACTTTTTTATTGAAACAAACACATTTTATCAGAAAAAATATTTTCAAACAACTTACACATTTGTATTGCAAAGTTTTATATATTTGCACCCTTAAATAACCGAGGTCGAGAACCTCAAATTAATCACAAGATTATGTCAGTAAAAATTAGATTACAAAGACACGGAAAAAAAGGGAAACCTTTTTATTGGGTTGTTGCAGCAGATGCAAGATCAAAAAGAGATGGTAAATTCTTAGAAAAAATCGGAACTTACAATCCAAACACTAACCCTGCAACTATCGATTTAAACATCGAAAAAGCTGCACAATGGTTACACAATGGTGCTCAGCCAACTGACACTGCAAGAGCAATTTTATCTTACACTGGTGCTTTATTAAAACACCACTTAGATGGAGGAGTTCGTAAAGGTGCTTTAACTCAAGAACAAGCTGATGCTAAATTAGCTACTTGGTTAGAAGAAAAAGCTGGTAAAGTTGATGCAAAAAAATCTGGTTTATCTAAAGCAGAGGCTGATGCAAAAGCAAAAGCATTTAAAGCAGAACAAGAAGCAAACGCAAAACGTATTGCTGCTCAAGCTGAGGCTGCAAAAGCTGCTGAAGCTACAGAAGAAGTTGCTGAAGAAGTAACAGAAGAAGTAGTTGAAGCTGCTACAGAAGAAGCTCCAGCTGTTGAAGAAAACAACGAAGAAACTCAAGCATAATTTTATAGCGATTCCATGCGTAAAGAAGATTGTTTCTATTTAGGTAAAATCGCGAAAAAATTTAGTTTCAAAGGGGAAGTATTGGCGTATTTAGACACCGACGAACCCGAATTGTATCAAAATTTGGAATCAGTTTTTGTTGAAATCAACAAAAGTCTGGTTCCATTTTTTATTGAAAGTAGTTCGCTTCATAAAGAAAAATTCTTACGTATCCGATTTGAAGACATTCAAACCGAAGAAGAAGCAGACGAAATCATGGGAAGCGAAATTTATCTTCCTCTTTCTATGTTACCAAAATTAGAAGGAACTCAATTTTACTATCACGAAGTAATTGGATTTGATGTAATTGATACCCGTTTAGGAAATATTGGAAAAATAGCCGCTATTAATGACGGTGGCGCTCAACCCCTTTTTGAAATTGATAAAAACGGAACTGAAATTTTAATTCCGCTTATTGATGATTTCATCATTGCACTTGACAGAGTAAACAAAACCATTACATTAGAAACTCCTGAAGGTTTGGTTGATTTATATCTTGGATAATTCCGATGACTTTTAACTTCAAACAATTTCACGTTAATCAAGATCGTTGTGCTATGAAAATTGGCACGGATGGTGTTTTGCTTGGCGCTTGGACTCCGTTAATCAACAATCCTTATAATGTTTTAGACATTGGTGCTGGAACTGGGATTTTATCTTTAATGTTAGCCCAAAGAAGCAACGCCGAACAAATTGATGCGATTGAAATTGACGAAGACGCTTACGAACAATGTGTTGAAAATTTTGAAGCTTCGCCTTGGGGTGATAAATTATTTTGTTTTCATGCAGGTTTGGATGAATTTGTGGACGAACCTGAAGATGAATACGATTTAATTATTTCCAATCCGCCTTTTTATACGGATGATTATAAATCAGATAACACTTCTAGAGATTTAGCACGTTTTGAAGATGCTTTACCTTTTGAAGAATTAATTGAAGCGGCTGCATTATTACTTTCAGATAACGGAATTTTTTCTGTGATTATTCCTTTTAAAGAAGAAGAACAATTTGTTTCTTTATGTAAAGAATTGGATTTATTTCCACTAAAAATTACACGAGTAAAAGGCACGTCAACATCAGAAATCAAGAGAAGTTTGTTGGCTTTTTGTCGAATGGAACAAACTCCGTTAATTGATGAGTTAGTCATTGAAATTTCTAGACATAATTATACTCCTGAATACATCGAATTGACGAAAGAGTTCTATCTGAAGATGTAACCCTAGCCCAGATAGCAGCGGCATCCTTTTTGTTTTTCAAGCATTTCTTCTACAATGAAATAACGATTTTTTTTTAAAATTTGATAAAACAAAAAGATAGAGCGGATAGCTGGAACAAGCTTCTTATAAAATTATAACACTTGTTCGTTGATTTGTTAAAAATCTTTACTTACTTTTGTGACTTTCAAATCAAAAACTATGAGACCAGACTTATTTCAATCTCCAGATTATTATTTATTAGACGAATTATTATCTGACGAACATAAAATGGTACGTGATGCTGCACGTGCTTGGGTAAAAAAAGAAGTTTCTCCAATTATTGAAGAATACGCACAAAAAGCAGAATTTCCACATCAAATCGTAAAAGGTTTAGGAGAAATTGGCGGATTTGGCCCATACATTCCTGTGGAATATGGTGGTGCTGGTTTAGATCAAATTTCTTATGGATTAATCATGCAAGAAATTGAAAGAGGAGATTCAGGTGTACGTTCGACTTCATCTGTTCAATCTTCATTGGTGATGTATCCAATTTGGAAATACGGAAACGAAGAACAAAGAATGAAATATTTACCAAAATTAGCCACTGGAGAATTCATTGGTTGTTTTGGTTTAACTGAGCCAGATTTTGGTTCAAATCCAGGTGGAATGGTAACTAATTTTAAAGATATGGGTGATCATTATCTTTTAAATGGTGCTAAAATGTGGATATCGAATGCTCCTTTCGCTGACATTGCAGTAGTTTGGGCAAAAAATGAAGAAGGAAGAATTCACGGATTAATTGTGGAAAGAGGAATGGAAGGTTTTTCAACTCCTGAAACACATAACAAATGGTCGTTAAGAGCTTCTGCAACTGGAGAGCTTATTTTTGACAACGTAAAAGTTCCAAAAGAAAACTTATTACCAAACAAATCTGGATTAGGAGCACCTCTAGGATGTTTAGATTCAGCACGTTATGGAATTGCTTGGGGAGCGATTGGAGCTGCAATGGATTGTTATGATACTGCTTTACGCTATTCAAAAGAAAGAATTCAGTTTGACAAACCAATTGGAGCTACGCAATTACAACAAAAGAAATTAGCTGAAATGATTACTGAAATCACGAAAGCACAATTATTAACTTGGAGATTGGGTGTTTTAAGAAACGAAGGAAAAGCAACTACAGCTCAAATTTCGATGGCGAAAAGAAACAATGTTGACATGGCGTTAACTATTGCTCGCGATGCACGTCAAATGTTAGGTGGAATGGGAATTACAGGTGAATATTCAATCATGAGACACATGATGAATTTAGAATCTGTAGTGACTTACGAAGGAACTCATGACATTCACTTGTTAATTACAGGTATGGATGTTACAGGTTTCCCGGCATTCAAATAATTAAACAATAGATAAAATTGATACAAAATGCTTCTCTTTTTAGGGAAGCATTTTTACATTTGTAGTGTACGGATTCAAAACCAAATGAAGTTAGAATTTCGTATATAAATTAAAAATTGCCTTATGAATATTCAAACCATAAACCAATCGATTCAAAATCAGAAAGAACAATTGTTAAACCATTCGTTATACAATAAAGTAAAAACGATTGACGATTTACATTGTTTCTTAGAAAACCACATTTATGCGGTTTGGGATTTTATGTCGCTACTAAAAGCCTTACAAAACAAATTAACTTGCACTACAACGCCTTGGCTACCTATTGGAAATCCAGAAATTCGTTTTTTAATTAATGAAATTGTTGTAGCCGAAGAAACCGATTTAACATTGGATGGCACGCGACAAAGTCATTTTGAAATGTATTTGGATGCGATGGTACAATGTGGTGCTTCGACAACTCAAATTAATGCGTTTTTGAAGAATGTGGAAGAAACCAAAAACATTTTTGTATCGATTAAACAAAGTGATTTACATCCGAATGTAAAAGCGTTTTTAGATTTTACTTTCCGTGTGATTGAACAAGGAAAACCTCATGAAATTGCGGCGGCATTTACTTTTGGAAGAGAAGATTTGATTCCGAATATGTTTACTGAAATCTTGAAAAACTTTCAGCAAAACTTCCCAGAAACCGATTTATCAAAACTAATTTACTATTTCGAAAGACATATTGAATTAGATGCCGACGAACACGGCCCAATGGCAATGCAAATGATTGCTGAACTTTGTGGTGATTCTGAACAGAAATGGAATGAAGTACAGGAAGTTTCGGTTTTAGCTCTAGAAAAAAGAATCGGACTTTGGAATGCCATTGAAGAGCAAGTGGAACATAAACATGAATTAGTATAAAATGAAAAGCGAGAATTTCTTCTCGCTTTTTTTATTGTTCTGGTGCTATTTCAATTTCTAAACCTTCTAAATCTTCTGTGATTGGAATTTGGCAACCTAATCTCGAATTATCCTTTACGTGATAGGCTTCCCAAAGCATTGCTTCTTCATCTGGATTGCGTTCTAAAGAAACTACATCATTTAAAACATAACACTGACAAGAAGCGCACATCGCCATTCCCCCACAAACACCAACAGTTCCTTCTTCGGCTAATTCATAAGAACGAATTAACTCCATGATGTTCATGTTCATATCGGTTGGTGCTAACACTTCGTGTTTAACTCCATTTCTGTCGGTTATAAAAATAGTTACGTCTTGTGGCATGCTATTTCAAATAATTTATGATATATTCTTTATAATATAAGTGCTTCTTGCTTTGATTTTTAAACTTTTCTAACAATTCTTTATTATCAGAAATTATATTTTTAACAACTGCATTTGTCAGTTTCTTAACTTCAGCAGTTTGAAGATCAAGCACTTTCTCAACTCGTGTCACCATATAAATATCCATAACTTGAGCAGACTCAGTAGAATAAAAATAACACAATTTATTAACGAATTCTAATTTATAAAAAGCATAATCATTAATCTTTGACTTATAACCATCAACGATATATATATTTTTACCATCAGAAAAACCAAATACCTTTCCAATACTTTTCACTTCTTCTTTTTCAACATCTTGAAAATACACTTTCAAATATTCAAAAGAAAAATTAGTATTGTATTTTACATTGTGAGATTTAATTTCTCCAGCCAATTTCTGAGATGGATTATTATCCCTAAACTCTTCAAAACTTTTATAAACTCCTGGTTTTATCAAAGAATCTGATAAAATAGGAAATTGAGCAAAAGAACAAATACTCATAAAAAAGAAAAGAATTGTAATTAAATTCTTCATATTAATCAATTGATTTCACAACAGCTTTTTCCGCCTCTTTTCTAGTTCCATCAAAACCATCAACTCCTGAAACGGTGGTATATTTTAATACATAACGTTTTCCTGGATTGATTCGGTTGTACACACTTTGACACATTAAAGTTGCTTCGTGGAATCCACATAAAATCAACTTTAATTTTCCTGGATATATGTTTACGTCGCCAATCGCATAAATTCCGTCGATGTTGGTTTGATAATCTAAAGCGTTATTTACTTTGATAGCGTTCTTTTCGATTTCCAATCCCCAGTTGGCAATTGGTCCTAATTTTGGCGTTAGTCCGAAAAGTGGAATAAAATAATCGCATTCTGCTTTCATTCTGGCACCGTTAACTTCAATGTCAACAGCTGTAATTCTTTCGCTACCGTTAAACCCAACAACTTCTGCAGGAGTAACTAATTTAATTTTTCCAGCGTTCTTTAATTCTTGTACTTTTTCAACCGAATCTAAAGCACCACGAAATTCGTTTCTTCTGTGAACTAAAGTCACGGAATTTGCTACATTCGATAAGAAAATGCTCCAATCTAAAGCAGAGTCACCTCCACCAGCGATAACGATGTTTTTTCCACGATATTTTTCTGGATCTTTAACGAAGTAATCTACTCCACGATCTTCTTTTTCGTAAAATTCAATATCTTTTAAAATTGGTTTTCTTGGTTCGAAAGTTCCTAAACCACCTGCAATAGCAATTGCTTTTGCTTGGTGTTTTGTACCTTCGTTAGTGGTTACTATAAAAGTTCCGTCTTCTAATTTTTCAATAGTTTCAGCGGTTTCTCCCAAGGTAAATCCTGGTTGAAACTGTTTGATTTGTTCCATTAAATTCGTTACCAAGTCTCCCGCTAAAACTGAAGGATAACCCGGAATATCGAAAATTGGTTTTTTAGGATACAATTCTGCTAATTGCCCGCCAGGTTGTGGCAAAGCATCAATGATATGACATTTAAGTTGTAAAAGTCCCGCTTCGAAAACGGCAAAAAGTCCCGTAGGACCAGCACCGATAATAAGAATATCTGTTTGAATCATTTTTTTAATTTTGAAAGTAGCAAAGTAACAAACTAGTACAATGTAGAAATATGATTTATGTCATACTATTGCTTTACTAAGCAATATTTTCTACGGTTTCAATTTGAGGCACGTATTTTTTGATTGTAGTTTCTACACCAGCTTTCATAGTGCTAATACTTAAACTACAATTGGTACATGCACCTTCTAAACGAACTTTAACATGTTTGTCTTCAATAATTTCTACTAATGAGATGTTGCCACCATCCGAATTCAAAAACGGACGAATTTCGTCTAACGCTTTTTCAACATTCTCTTTTATTTCTAATGTAGTCATATTTTTAATGTGTCAATTTTCAATGTGTCGATATGTCAATATTTTTTACCTTTTAATTGGCTAATTGACACATCGACTAATTGATAATTATTTTTTTACAGCAGAACAACCTGCCATTGTTGTTATTTTGATAGCTTCTGTTGGCGGTAATGTTTCGTTGCGATTTACCGTTTCTTGCACTACATTTCTTGTAATATTTTCGAAAACACCTTCTAAAACTGAAGCCGTTTGCAATGCTGCTGGGCGACCGTAATCTCCAGCCTCACGAATACTTTGTACTAATGGCACTTCACCTAATAAAGGCACTTGTAAATCTTCTGCTAAGTTTTTAGCACCTTCTTTACCAAAGATATAATATTTATTTTCAGGAAGTTCTTCTGGTGTGAAATATGCCATATTTTCGATAATTCCTAAAACAGGAACATTAATCGATTCCGACATAAACATTGAAACTCCTTTTTTAGCATCAGCTAAAGCAACTGCTTGAGGTGTACTTACTACAACAGCTCCTGTAATTGGTAACGATTGCATAATTGACAAGTGAATATCACCTGTTCCTGGTGGTAAATCGATTAGCATGAAATCTAATTCGCCCCAATTGGCATCAAAAATCATTTGGTTTAGAGCTTTAGCTGCCATTGGACCTCTCCAAATAACCGCTTGGTCAGGTTTTGTGAAAAATCCGATAGACAAAATCTCAACTCCGTAACTTGAAACGGGTTGCATTTTTGATTTTCCATCCACCTCAACTGAAATAGGTTTTGAGTTTTCGACATCAAACATGATTGGCATAGATGGCCCGTAGATATCAGCATCTAAAACACCAACTTTGAATCCCATTTTAGCTAAAGTTACCGCAAGATTTGCTGTAATTGTAGATTTTCCTACACCACCTTTTCCTGAAGCAACTGCAATAATATTTGAAATTCCAGGAATTTGTTTTCCACGAATTAAATTTGGATTTTCTGGCTTTTCTGGCGCTTCAACTTTGATGTTTACTTTTACTTTCGCTTTTTCGTATACTTTCTCGTGAATTACCTTGATAATATCTACTTCTGCACGTTTTTTAATATGCAAAGCTGGTGTTGATAAAAGTAAATCTACCACAACCTCATCGCCAAAAGTAATTACATTTTGAACTGCTCCACTTTCCACCATGTTTTTACCTTCACCTGCAACCGAAATAGTTTCTAATGCAGCTAAAATTTCTTTTCTATCTAATTTCATTTTTTTGAGTTTTAAATAAATCAGTTTAAAACAGAATAACCTACATTTTTATTCAGACTGATTTTAGATTGCAAAGATAATAAGAAGTTTAGGAGTTTAAAACTTAAAAAGTTTAAAGTTTTTATAATTTGATAGTTAGAATCTATGATTAAATAAAAAAGCAATCCTTCATAAAAAGATTACTTTCTTAAACTAATTGAAAAGTAGTATTAATACTGTAAGAATAAATTGAAATTGATATCAACATTGTCATTAACTACCACCATGCCTAATAATTTTTTAGGAGATTTTAATTTAAAATCTTTGATGTTTAACTTCAATTGTCCTTTTACATTATTCGTGTTTGAATTGAAAATTACTGGAACCAAATATTCTCTTTCAATACCAGCGATTTTTACGTTTAATTTTGCGGTTATGCTTTCTTTAATAGTATTTATTTCTTTAACATTGATTACAATATGAGGATAATCCTCTGCTTTAAGTATTGTTTTGAAATCTTTAGTTATCATTTTATGAGCGCAATCAAAACCTGTGCTTTTTATCGAAAGTTTTGCGCCTTCTAACACGATTTTGTTATTGTTTCTAGCTATTGAAACCTGCAAATCATTCTCAATAAAATCCGGATTATATTTACATTCAAAGCTATTGACGTTTGATTTTCCTTTTATCGAAACCTCACTTTTATTCGTGATTTTAACTTTGGTTTCATTTTTAGAAAATCCAAAACTCAAAAGAATAATAACTGCTATAATACTAATTGTTTTCATAACCTTAAAGTAAAAGCGAAAAGCAATTTAGCCTTTCGCTTTTAAATTTACTTATTTTGTGTTAGAATGTAATTACCGCTTCAAACATTAATCCGTCGAATTTTCCTCCGTAAAAGTCATTTAAACTATTACCACTATATTGAGAATATCCTTGATAATTTTGAGTTGTATAAGCTAATTTAGCTAAAATATTTTTAGTCATAAACCAACCTGCACTTGTTTCAAATCTATTTACATCTACTTTGCGTGTATCTGCATTTGCTAATTTACCAGAAACTGTATTTACTCTTGCACCTACGTAGAATTTTTCATTGGTTCCAAATCTATAAACTACGTCTCCTGCAAATTGATTTACTTTACGTGTAGCATCAACTCCTTTTTTATCACCACCTTGAGCGAACTCAATTGTTCCGAAAAACTCTAATCCTTTGAATTTTACAAAAGGGTTAAACATTACAGTTGTGAACCAGTTACCAAAGTTAGGATTAAATCTACCAGTTGTAGGGTTTGCAGCTAAATCTTTTGTTGCATTATTATCAACAGCAGTTGTATTGTAAGTATAAGCTGCATGAGACATTACATAGTAGTAACGGCTACCTGCTCTTTCAGAACTCCAAGGATTACCACTCATGTTGGCATTGTGAGATAAAGATCCTGTTAATCTAACTCTTAAGTCTTTATTAAGTTGTTTATCATAACCTAATTTAGCTAAAATTGTAGGGCTAATAGTAGTGTTCTGATCTGGAGTAGATGGAGTAACAGCTCCTGGAACAAACTCAGTAACATTTTGATTTAATTTACCGTTTGTCATACCAAACATAGACACAAAACCACTACGATTATAGTAAATTTCAGCACCCATTTCAGTTGTAAATGAATCCATAATATTACTTTCTATGAAAGGATTTACTAAAGCACTACCATTATCTGATCTTCTAAAGTGAGCATCACCATAGTTGTTTTCCATTTGACCAATTTTAATAGTCGCATATTTCATGAAATTTGCTAAGAAATCTTTTTTAATGAAATCTAATTTGTCAATTTGCAAATACCCCCCTTTCACCCATGTTTCATTGTGGTGTCTTGCCGCTAAATACAAATCTAAATTAACTCTAACCCCATCATACAATTGTGCTCCAATGGTCATATTTGCTGTTGGTAAGTTGAATTGATTTTCCAAATTATTCAATTTATAATTTGTGATAGTTGCTCCATTTGAAGCGGTATAAGAACCTGATTGTTGATCATTAAATGAATTCATTGCTTGAAATTGTAAAGCAAATGCTCCACCTAAATCAATACTTAATCCTTTATATGCAACTGTATCTTTTTTAACATCAAATTGATTAATTGCTCTCTGATCTCTTGGAATCATATTTTGCATTTGTCCAAAAGTAGGCGTTTGAGCCTTAATAGCGCTTGTAAAACTTAAAGCGGCTATTATTACTGATAATTTTATAAATGTTCTCATGACTTGAAAATTTTATTGTTTGTTTTAGTTATAAGTTCTTATTTAATTTAATTATATGTTACTTTAAAATCTATTGTAACATCTTTACCTGTTTTAATTGTTCCCATTAAAGCTGTTGGTGGTTTAACTCCGAAGGCGGTCATGTCAATTTTTGTTTTTCCAGAAAAAATGGCTTTTTTTCCAATGATTTTAACCGTAAAAGCTTGATTAATTCTTTTAGTAACTCCAGAAATTGTTAAATCGCCTTGTGTTTCTACAGTAAAATTACCATCTGAAAGCTCTGTGATTTTTGTTACACTTACTAACTTATAGTTAATGGTTTTATACGTTTTACTATTTAAAGCTTTGAATGTATTGTTATCCATTCCGCTTTTACCACTTTTTAACTGCTCAACTTCAACTGCAAAATCTAAACTTTTTATAGCTTTTAAATTTCCTGCATCAATTGCCATTGTTGATTTTCCACTCATCGCTTTAGCGTCAATTTCCCAATCGTGAAGATTTGAAGTTCCAAGAACTTTTAATTTACTTTCTGCTAAAACTACCTTAGCATCTTGTGCGACTAAAGTGTTAAAATTGCATAACACCATTAAGAATGTTAGTAATGTTCCAAACTGTGATTTAAACTTGCTCATAATACCTAAATTTTATTGAATACTATTTGTTCTAATTTTATAGTACAAATTTCCAACTAAAAAAAAAACGCATTACATGACATTTGTCACGTTTGTTACAGAAAGTTAGTATTATTTTAAGAAAGGTTTAACGCAAATTGCGATTAAATTTAGGAAGAATTATTACACTAATTTATTTGTCTTGGATTGGGTTCCAAAAATGAGTGTCAAAATCAATAATTTGATTGTCTACAACTTTCACTCCTTCGTTTTCTAAAAGTTGTTGCATTAGATTTGTTCCTTCAAAATGATGCTTACCAGAAAGCATTCCAATTCTATTTACAACACGATGTGCCGGAACATCTTCTAAGTTATGAGAAGCATTCATAGCCCAACCCACCATTCGTGCTGAACGAGCTGCTCCGAGTGCTTTTGCTATAGCTCCATAAGAAGTTACTTTCCCTTCTGGAATTTGACGAACGATTTCGTAAACACGTTCAAAAAAGTTGTCGTTATTGGATGTTGCCTTTTTCAAATATTAAAAAAATATTTTATAAAGCGAAGAAATAGCAACTATTCCCGTTAATATTGCTATTAAAAAATTAATATTCTGAACTATAAAAGTAAGTTTATGTTCAATTTTCTTAAAAAATCGAGCGTACAAATAAAACACAAAATAAGTACCTGATGCAGCTGATAGCGAAAACAAAAGAATAGAAATAATATCGTATTGAAACAATTCTTTTGAAGCCATCATTAAACTAGTTAACGCATACCAAGGAATGGCAAACATATTAAAAGCAGACATTGCCATTCCATAAAAAAAACGATTTCTTTTTTTATCAATAGTTACTTCGATATCTTTTTTCTTTTTTGCATTAAATCCCATTATGGTAAAAGCAATGGTTAATGCTATAAAAATAAAAGTACCAATTTTTTTTAATCCTTCGCTGAAAACAGGATTGGCATCCAAAAATTTAGCAAAATAAGTTCCTAAAAAGCTTTGGATAAAAACTATTACTACAGCCCCGAAAGCAAAATTCAAGGCTTGTTTTTGACTTTCTTTGATACTGATTTTAGCAATTGTCATATTCAACATACCCGGAATAATGATACCACCAATGGAAATTATCAAACCTAAAAAAATAGCTAAAAGAAATATCATAACTTTATTTTTATCAAAAGTAAGGAAGAATATTGAAATGAAAGTAACAAAGATTACTTAATTCGGAACTTAATATAGGTAATAGGTTTGTTTACTTCCAAATATTGACTTTCGTAAAACGTTTGAATTCCAGTTACTTCTGCTGGCGCTCCTTCGTTTTTATAAATATTGTGGTTCGCATAAATCACCTCATGACCTAAACCATGTAACAACCCTAATGTATAACCGTGCATAAATTCTGAATCGGTTTTTAAATGCATCAATCCGCTTGGTTTTAGGATTTTTTTATAGCGTTCTAAAAACTCAGCGTTCGTCATTCTGTGCTTCGTTCTTTTGTATTTGATTTGTGGATCTGGGAAAGTAATCCAAATTTCAGACACTTCGTTTTCAGCAAAAATATGATTGATTAACTCGATTTGTGTTCTTACAAAAGCTACGTTATTCATGCCTGTTTCAACAGCAGTTTTAGCACCACGCCAAAATCTTGCTCCTTTGATATCAATTCCGATGAAGTTTTTTTCAGGAAATCTTTCGGCTAAACCAACAGAGTATTCTCCTTTTCCACAGCCTAATTCTAGAACAACTGGATTATCGTTTTTAAAAAATTCACTATTCCATTTTCCTTTTAACGGAAATTGGTCTCCCACCACTTCTTCTCTTGTTGGTTGAAAAACATTAGTAAACGTTTCGTTCTCACTGAATCTTTTTAATTTATTTTTACTTCCCACTTCTAATTTATTTTGGGCAAAATTAAGCAAATAATTAGCAACACAAATAAACTTTTAATAATGTTTCAATAACCTTAACATTAGATACGTTTTCGTTTTTTGCATAAAACTTTTATTTTGAAGAAACGTAAAGTTGAAGTGGCTGTTATTTCCGATGTTCATCTTGGAACATATGGTTGTCATGCAAAAGAATTATTGGATTATTTATCTTCGATAAAACCTAAAATTTTAGTGCTGAATGGCGATATTATCGATATTTGGCAATTTAGAAAATCCTATTTCCCATCGAAACACTTAGAGGTAATTAAGAAAATTATTTCGATGAGTACCAAAGGCACAAAAGTGTACTACATTACCGGAAATCACGATGAATTTCTTAGAAAATTTACCGATTTACACATGGGAAACATCAGTTTAATTGATAAACTCGTGTTAGAATTAGACCACAAAAGAGCTTGGATTTTTCATGGAGACGTTTTTGACGCTTCGATTACACAAGCCAAATGGCTGGCTAAATTAGGCGGTTGGGGTTACGATATCCTCATTTTAATTAACCGATTCATCAATTGGGTTTTAGCCCGATTTAACAAAGAACCGTATTCGCTTTCGAAGAAAATTAAAAACAATGTAAAATCTGCTGTAAAATTTATCACTAACTTTGAAAATGTTTGTGTAGAATTGGCAATAGAAAACCACTACGATTATGTAATTTGCGGACATATCCACGAACCCAAAATTGAGTTTATGGAAAATGAAAAAGGAGAAGTTTTCTATTTGAATTCGGGCGATTGGGTAGAAAATTTAACCGCTTTAGAATACAACAACAAAAAGTGGAAATTATACCAACACGATAGAAATTTTAGTTCGGATGAAAATGAGTATAATTTTGAAGATGAAAATAAATTAGCCGAACAATTTATTGCGGTTTTGAAAAAGTAATGAAGAAAAAAATACTCATAGCACCATTAAACTGGGGTTTAGGACATGCCACAAGATGTATTCCTATTATAAAAGCATTGGAAGAAAATGGTTTTGAACCCATTATTGCTTCCGATGGAGTAGCTTTAGCTTTATTAAAAAAAGAATTTCCAAATCTTTTGAGTATTGAATTACCCGCATACAACATTCAATATGCAGAAAAAGGCAAAAACTTCAAGTGGAAATTAGCACTTCAAATGCCTAAAATGATCTTGGCCATCAAAAAAGAGAAATCAAAAATCAATAAGATTATCGAAAATTATGAAATTGATGGAATTATTAGCGATAATCGATTGGGCGTTTATTCTTCAAAAGTGCCTTCGGTTTTCATTACTCATCAATTGAATGTACTTTCTGGAAAAACTTCTTGGTTGACTACCAAATTGCATTCGCGTTACATTTCAAAATTTGATGCTTGTTGGGTTCCTGATGTAGCTGGTGCGGAAAATTTATCAGGAAAATTAGGTCATCCCGAAAAGATGATGAACACCATAACTTACATTGGACCTTTAAGTCGAATTGAAAAAAAATCACTTCCCATTAAGTACGATATTATGGTTTTATTATCAGGACCAGAACCGCAACGTACTTTATTAGAAAAGAAACTTACCAAAGAATTAGAAAATAGTTCGAAGGAAATTCTATTCGTAAAAGGAATTGTGGAATCGCAACAGCAAATCGAGAAAGTAAATTCGATTACCTATTACAATTTTATGAACTCAGAGGAGTTAAGTACTGCTTTTAACGAAAGTGAATTTGTGGTTTGCCGTTCGGGTTATACCACGGTTATGGATTTGGCGAAATTGGAGAAAAAAGCGTTTTTCATTCCAACACCAGGGCAATACGAACAAGAATATTTGGCTAAAAAGTTTAAATCGGAAATTGTGGCTCCAAGTTGCAAGCAAGAGAAATTCAAAGCTTCAAAGTTAGAGAAAATTCACTTTTATAAAGGATTTAGAGATTTTTCGGTTGACCCGAATTGGAACGAATTATTTCGTCTTTTCCAAAGTAAATGAAAATTCTGAACCAACACCAATTTGACTTTCTACATAGATTTTTTCATCGTGTCCTTCAATGATGTGCTTCACAATGGCTAATCCTAAACCAGAACCGCCTTCACTTCTTGCACCACTTTTATCTACTCGGTAAAAACGTTCAAATAAACGTGGAATATTTTGTTTTTCGATACCTTCACCGTTATCGGTAATTCTTACAATGACTTTATTTTTGGTTAAATCTTCGATTCCAACTTCAGTTGTTCCTCCTTTTTTACCATATTTGATGGAATTTACGACCAAATTTGTCACTACTTGTTGGATTTTCTCTTGGTCTGCCATTACCCAAATAGGTTTGGTGTATTTCATATCGAAAGTCAAGGTAATGTTTTTGTTTGCTGCTTTCATTTCGAACAAATCAAACACGTTTTGAATCACCTCAACAATATTAAAACGAGTTACATCTAAATTGATTTCGCCTACTTCTAATTTGGTAATCATATCCAAATCTTTCACGATGTAAATCAAGCGTTCTACACCTTTTTCGGCACGCTCTAAATATTTTGTTCGGATATTTTTGTCTTCCATCGCACCATCAAGAAGCGTCAATAAATAACCTTGAATCGTAAAAAGTGGTGTTTTTAATTCGTGCGAAACGTTTCCTAAAAATTCTTTTCGGTATTCTTCTCTAATTTTTAAGGTTTCGATTTCTAATTTTTTATCTCGGGCGAATTTTTTCACTTCTTTCGTCAACGTTGCCATATCGGTTGTTACCGGTTGATTTACATAAGAAGTAGTTTCTAAAAGCGAAACGTCGTCGTAAATTTTCTTTACTCTTTTATAGATAAAATGCTCCACTCTAAATTGAATTAAAAAGAATGTCGCCGCATAAAAAATTAACGAAAAACCTAAAACAACCAGTAAATTTAATGACTGAACAAAATAATGATATAAAAAAATAGTCGCTAAAAAGAACAAAGTTACATATAACGATGACTTTAAAGCGAACTTATAAGATTTTTTAAATTTTAATTGCATTAAAATTCGATTTTATAACCAACTCCTTTAATGGTTTTAAAGAAGCTATCTCCAATTTTTTCTCTTAATTTTCTGATGTGAACATCGATGGTTCTTCCGCCCACTACTACTTCGTTACCCCAAACTTTGTCTAAAATTTCTTCACGAGTAAAAACTTTTCCTGGTTTTGTAGCTAACAAATAGAACAATTCAAATTCTTTACGAGGCAAGATGATTTCATCGCCATCTTTAATGATTTTGTATTCTTCTCTGTTGATTTCTATATTTCCTACCGTTAAAGTTGTCGTTGAAGAAACACCTTCTACTCCTTTTAATCTTCTTAGTAATGCTTGTACTTTACTTACCAAAACTTTTGGCTTGATGGGTTTTGCAATGTAATCATCAGCTCCTGCATCAAAACCTGCTACTTGCGAATAATCTTCGGAACGAGCAGTTAAAAAAGTAATAATCGTATCTTGAAGTTCTGGAATTTTTCTAATATTTTCACAAGCTTCCATTCCGTCCATTTCGGGCATCATTACATCCATAATAATTAATTGCGGATGTTCTTTTTTTGCTTTTGCGATAGCTTCTTTTCCGTTTGAAGCTGTAACGATTTGATAGCCTTCTTGAGAAAGATTGTATCCTACAATTTCTAAGATATCTTGCTCATCATCAACCAATAAGATCTTAATGTCTTTTTTCTTCATTACAAAATTTGTTATGTTTTGGTTTGTAAAGGTAAAGATAAAATAAAATGTTCAAAGGAGTTTACAATTATTTAATCTATTAACAATTCGGTAACACATTCACAACTAATTCATAACAGGCAAGTAACTTTACTGTAACACTCTCGCAGTTCCTTTGCACCAAAATTTAACAACACAAAATGAAACTACGTTATTTATTATTATCATTATTCTTTTCAGTAGCAATGTTTGCTCAAAATGGAACTGTAACTGGAACTATTTTAGATAAAGAATTTAACAACGAACCTTTACCTTTTGCTAACATAGTAATTAAAGGAACAAAACAAGGAACTTCTACAGATGAGAACGGAAAATACTCAATTTCCCTAAAACCTGGCAACTACACTATAGTAATTGGATATTTAGGATACGAAACTAAAGAGATTCCATTTACCTTAAAAGCTAACGAGAAAAAAGTAATTAATTACACTTTAGAAGCTAGTGGAGTTCAATTAGCGGATATTGAAATTATTCAGGTGGTTTCTAAAGAAAAAGAAAGTGCTTTATTGCAAGAACAACAAAAAGCTGTTGAAATTAAACAAAGTATTGGAGCTGAAGAAATTTCGAAAAAAGGAATTGGAGATGTAGCAGCAGCAGTTGCAAAAACATCGGGTATTTCTAAACAAGAAGGTTCAAGCGATATTTTTGTTAGAGGTTTAGGTGATCGATACAATTCTACTACAATGAATGGATTACCATTACCATCAAATAATCCTTCTACTAAAAACATGTCTTTAGATGTTTTCTCAACTGACATTGTAGAATACATTGGAATTGATAAAACATTTAACTATAAAAACTATGGAGATTTTGCTGGGGCTAATGTGGATATCGTTTCTAAAACTTACAAAGGAAGTGGTATGATTGAAGTAGGAAGTGGTATGAATGCCAATTCAAATGCAATTTCACAAAACAAATTTTATTTGCAAGACGGACCAAGTTTTCATGGTTTTAGTAATCAAGCCATACCAAATAATCCATTAGCTG
>DIST01000013.1 GCA_002421645.1 Flavobacterium sp. UBA6203 | reverse complement strand
GAAATGGTATTTTTATTATTCCAAATAATCAAGAAGACGGCATTCGATTTGTACCAATTTCACTTCCAACCTTAGACGACATCGAAACTACTTTTACCGATGCAATTTTAGTAAACGATACCATTTATTTTCTGGCTTGTGCCGAAAACACAGTATCGACATATGAAGATGGCGAAGTCTTAGGAACCATTTTAGGTATTATGCATGCACCAACATTTGAAATTATTGATGTGCAATTATTATCGGAACATCAGAAATTTGAAGGTATTACACTTTACAAGGAATCAGAAAATGAAATTGAGTTTTTATTATGTGAAGACAATGATACAGAAAGTTTAGAAGCTATAATTTACCAATTATCGTTGAAGAAATAATTTTTTTTACTTTCTTCCCAACCTTTTACCAACTTTTATGCTCTATATAAAAAAGGGAATTCAAGAACAAGTTCAAATTCAAGTACAAGTACAAAAAAACAAATTGAATATTGCATTTGCCCTTGAACTTGATTTTTGAAAAAAAACATTTTATGGATGTAAAACACATACAAGGCTGCCGAAAACAAAACCGCGAAGCACAACGCTTGGTCTATGAAATTATGGCACCCAAACTCTATCGTTTGTGTAAACGGTATTTAAAAAAGGAGGAAGAAATTGAAGAAGTATTGGCCGATGCTTTTTTTACCCTATTTACAAAAATAGATCAACTAAAAGAAGATTTGGCTTTTGAAGCTTGGGCGCGAAAAATAACGGTGAACAATTGTCTATTGCAAATAAAAAAGAACATCAACTTTAATTTATACTTGGAAGATGTGAGCTACAATTCGCAACCTTTAGCAGATGAAGTCACTGATTTAGAAGAAGAAGATTTGCTCAATTTACTGAATTACATTCCCGATGGATGTCAAACGATTTTTAATTTGTTTGTGATTGAAGGCTATTCGCACAAAGAAATTGCAGAACAACTTGGTATTAGTGAAGGGACATCAAAATCGCAATTGAATGCGGCGAAAAGTAAATTAAAAGAATTGGTAAGAACTTTTTATTATCAAAAAGCAAAATAGTCATGGGAACAGAAGAAAAATTATATAAAAAAATACAACAAGCTGCCGAAAACGCCGAGCAAAAAGACTTTCCAGGAATGGAGAAGATTTGGGCGCGCGTGGAAGACAAAATGGAAACACAAACACTTCAAAAAGAGAAACATTTGTGGAAAAAATTAGCAGTAGCGGCATCAGTAGTTTTAATAGGAACGTTAACTTTTTTCTTACTGCAAGAAAAAGAAACTGTAATTGTTCCTGAAAACATCATTACTACTATTGATTCATCAAAAAATACGATTCCAACTCCGGAATCAGCGAATGGATTGGTAAATACACCCCCTGAAATTAAAAAAGATGCGGAACTAATTTTACAACAACAAATCGTAATTCAAAACAACATTGTAATTAACGATACGATCAATTACAAATCGAAAAAAGAAGTTTTGATTCCTACTCCAATTGCTATGGAAGAAGTTTCAGAAATGGCAAAAACGAATTTGGTTCCGAGTAACAATAATAACATATCGAATTCAGCTTCAATTAATAATTCAGGCTATTTAGCTAAAGGAAAACGTTATGATGTTACAATGAATTCAGCAGAATCAACTCAGGACAAAGATAAAAAAATAGCTAATGATGATTTGGTTGTTATTGACGGAAAATTGAGTAAAAAATCGCTAAATAATATCAATCCCGAAGAAGTTGAATCGATTATCGAACTAAAAGAGCCTGTCTATTTTATCAATGGAGTGGAATATTCAGAAGACTCACTATTTGGAGAAAATCCTACGAGTCCGTATGCGCCATTAAGTAAGCAAAAAATTGAAAAAATCGAAGTGATTCAACCTACAGATGCTGTAAAAATTTATGGCGAAAAAGGAAAAAAAGGAGTTGTGATTATTACGATTAAGAAATAAAGAACTATGAAAAAAATAATTTTTAAAATAGCTCTTTTAATTGTTTTTCTTTTAATATTAGGTAGTTGTAAAACACTAAATAGTAATTTTATCACAATAAAAGGAGTTATTTCGGACGAATTGGGACCAATTTCTGGAGCTCAAATAAAAGTACAAGGAAATTCAAATAGTGTAAAAACAGACTTAGATGGAAATTATTTGATTCAAGCAAAAAAAGGTGACACACTTATAGTCAGCTATTCTACTCATGCTTTAAAAAAAGTTAAAATTGAGAACAATAAAATCATTAATATTGTATTAGACGCAGATGAATCTCTTGTAATAACTGTTAAATCAAGTCATATAGAAAGAAATGACATTACTTCAAATCAAGCTTCAACTAAAAATTCTCATTTAATAATAGTAAACGAAAAAATTGTTCATAAAGATATTTTAGATGCAATTGATTCTAAAAACATCGAATCGGTAAAGGTTTTAAAAGATAAAGAGGCAATAGCAATCTATGGACAAATTGGTAAAAACGGAGCCATTGTAATTACTACAAAAACTATTTCTAAACGAGAATTAAAGCAATTATATAAAAAATATTCCCTTGAAAATTCAATCAAAAACGAAAGCGATGTTTTTAAAATTTCTGGAACAGTTTACGATTGTGAAAAACTTCCTATACCTGGAGCCTATATAAAAAATCTAAATTCAAAAGCAGAAACACAAGCCGATTTTGACGGAAAATTCTCTATCGAAGTTAAATTAAATGATGTTTTAGAAATTTCATTTATAGAATTTAAATCACATAAGATAAAAATTGAAAACAAAGAGAATCTTGTAGTTCATCTCAAATCAGATCAGCATATTATATTAGAAAAACCGATTATATATCTTTATCCAACAGAAAAAACTGCTATTGATATTAAATTGGATGTAAATGGAAAATTACTAACCACTTTCCCTAAATACGATAAAAATTGGGAAGTAATAGCTGAGCCAAACGGACAAATTTTTGATAAAAAAACCAATCGTTACTACAGTTCGCTATTTTGGGACGGAACCATTGATTTCTCTGAGGAACATTATAAATATGAAGATGGTTTTATAGTATCGAAAGAAAAGTTAACCGAATTTTTCATCGAAAAACTAGAACACATTGGTTTAAACAATCAAGAAACGAATGATTTCATACAATATTGGTTACCTATTTTAGAACGTAATAAACACAACTTTATTCATTTCTTAGTAAATGAAGAATGTAATGAAATTGCCACTTTAAATATAAATCCTAAACCAGAAACCACACTTAGAATTTATATGGAATTTTATGGTTTAGAAAATTATACTCGAATTAACGAGCAACAACTACCTAAAACCCAAAGAAAAGGTTTTACTCTAGTTGAATGGGGAGGCTCAGATGTATCATCAAAAATTAAAAACAACGAACTTTAAATAAATCATCATAGCTTTTATTAAACTTAACTCTTCATTCACAAGAGAAGGAACAAAACTTTTGGAAGAAAATTGTAAAAAGAAATTAAATCTAGTGTTTTAGGTTTTAAGAAGTGGAAGAAAAAAAAGTTTTGGAACGAAATTTGAGTTAGATATTAAAAAATAGCATCATGAGAATTCTACTAATTATATTTGCTTCATTATTAATTTCTTGCAAAAAAGAAATCGAAATAAAAACTAATTTACCAAAAAAGGAAAAAGAGAAAAGTGTTGCTGAAATTTTATCAAATCTAAGCAAATTAGATACAATTGTAAAATTAGATTTATCTCATAAAAAATTAGATTCACTGCCTGATTTATCACTATTTAAAATTATTTCTTTAGATTTATCTCACAACAATTTAGATACAATACCACTTAGTAAATTACCTTTAACATTGAGAAAATTAAAATGTACAGATAATAAGCTAAGGAAATTTATGATGATGAATTATAAAAATAGTTTTATTCCTGAGTTACAATCATATCATAATTGTGATTTAAATTTAGAGGAAATAGATTTATCGAATAATCAATTAAAAGTTGTAACTATAAAAATGCTTTCTATTGAAAAGAATAAAATTTTACCAAAAAAAATAATAGTCTCAAACAATAAAATTGAAAATTTAACTATTAATGACAATATACATTATTTGGACATTTCTAATAATCCAAATATTAATACAGAAGTTTTATTTGCTGTAGAAAAAATTGACACTTTACTACAAACTAACAATCCAAAAAAATTAAAAACTAAACGAATTGCTCCACCAAAAAATCCAATTATTTGTTTTTAAATCAATTTAATCCTTATGAATAAAATCATAGCATTACTTCTACTTTTCCAACTATCAAGTTGTAAAACTTATACGAAATTCAATATAAACGAATTAAGTCAATCTGACACCATTTATCATCTTGATTTATCAAATAAAAATTTAAAAACACAACCTGATTTATCAAAATTTACGATTATTGAACTTAATATTTCTAAAAATAGAATAGCAACTTTTGAAGAAAACAAACTTCCAAAAGGGATTAAAAAACTAAACTTTAGTCATAATAAAATTTCAAAAAAAGTTATATTTAAAGAAGAAAGAGATCTTGAATCAGTCAATTTTTCAAACAATAAAATGAAATCCTTTTTTTATCCAAATGGAATTATCAAAAATTTGAACTTATCTAACAATAAATTAGTTACTATTCAAATGCCTTTATATAATGACAAAAGAGCCGACACTTTGAATGTAGCGAATAATCCAAAATTAGAAACAACAGAAATTAACAATATTGGTTTTCCTAGATTTTATAAAACACTAATTAACTTCTCAATCAATACTAAAAATTAAAAGCTCCAATTGGAGCTTTTAATTTATTTTTCAATCTCTTTCAAAGATTCCATTTTCTTGTGCGCTAAAAAGCCTTTGATATCTTCAAAATGTTCTTTAACGCGTTTGTGTCCAAATTCGAATACTTTTTCAGCTAAACCATCAAGGAAATCACGGTCATGTGAGACTAGAATTAATGTTCCGTCAAAATCTCGTAATGCATCTTTAATGATGTCTTTAGTTTTCATATCTAGGTGATTTGTTGGCTCATCCAGAATTAAAACGTTTACAGGTTCTAACAATAATTTAATCATGGCCAAACGTGTTTTCTCTCCTCCTGAAAGCACTTTTACTTTCTTTTGGATATCATCACCTTTAAACATGAAAGCGCCCAACATATCTTTAATTTTCGTACGAATATCTCCAACTGCAATTCTATCAATCGTATCAAAAACAGTTGCTTCTCCATCTAATAAAGAAGCTTGATTTTGTGCAAAGTAACCGATTTGAGCATTATGACCAATTTCAACTTTCCCGCCTTCGTAATCAATTTCGCCCATAATGGCTTTAATCATGGTTGATTTTCCTTCTCCATTTTTACCTACGAAAGCTACTTTTTGACCTCTTTCAATAACCATATTAGCATTATTGAAGACTACATGATCACCATATTTTTTAGTAAGCTCACTCACAACAACAGGATATTGTCCAGAACGAGGTGATGGTGGAAATTTTAATTTTAAAGCCGATGTATCTACTTCGTCAACTTCTACAAGAACTAATTTTTCTAACATACGAACACGCGACTGTACTTGTTCAGTTTTTGAAAATGTTCCTCTAAATCGCTCAATAAAAGCTTGATTTTCAGCAATAAATTTCTGTTGCTCATCATATGCTTTTTGTTGGTGAATTCTTCTATCTTGACGTAAAACCAAATAGTCTGAATATTTTGCTTTGTAATCGTAAATTCTTCCCATCGTAACTTCAATAGTACGATTCGTAATATTATCAACAAACGCTCTATCGTGCGAAATTACCATTACCGCTTTAGCCTGATTGATTAAAAACTCTTCTAACCATTGAATACTTTCCATATCCAAGTGATTCGTAGGCTCATCTAAAAGAATCAAATCAGGTTTTTTCAATAAGATTTTGGCTAATTCGATACGCATTCTCCAACCTCCAGAAAATTCCGAAGTTAATCGAGTAAAATCTTCTCTTTCAAAACCTAACCCTTTTAAAACTTTTTCAACTTCCGCTTCATAATTCACTTCTTCAATCGAATAAAATTTTTCAGATAATTCGGAAACACGTTCAATTAACTTCATGTATTCATCACTTTCATAATCCGTTCGAACGGTTAATTGTTCGTTGATATCATCGATTTCTTTTTTCATGTTTAAAACTTCAGAAAATGCCTTTGAAGTTTCTTCCATTACGGTACAATTATCAGAAGTTAACAAATGTTGCGGTAAATAAGCAATTACAGCGTCACTTGGTGCCGAAATTCCACCTCTAGTAGGTTTATTGGCTCCCGCTACAATTTTTAACAAAGTTGATTTTCCTGCTCCATTTTTACCCATTAAGGCAATTTTATCATTTTCATTAATAGCAAAAGTAATATCACTAAAAAGGGTAGTTCCGCCAAATTCTACGGCAATGTCGTTTACTGTAATCATAATGTAAGTTTAAAAGTTTAAGGTTTAAAAGGTTAAAAGGTATTCCTTAAATTTTTGAAGGTGCAAAGATAGATTTAAAATTCAGATTTTCGAATGCGAGAATTACATTTCATAAAATATCGTTAAGTATTAGACATACTTGTTGAAATCTGCTATTTTTACGCTTTAAATTTCACTAAAATGAAAATCAAAACATTACTTTTATTCTCAGCCATTACTAGTGCTGTATCAGTTAATTCACAAGAAAAAAACAAAGCAAACATGAATCCGTTTTTTGAAACGTATACAACACCTTACCAAGTTCCGCCTTTTCATTTAATAAAAAATGAACATTTTAAACCTGCTATTTTAGAAGGAATAAAAAAACAAGAAGCAGAAATTAATGCGATAGTTTCCAATAAAGAAAAACCAACTTTTGATAATACGATTTTAGCAATGGAAAACTCAGGAAAGTTACTTTCAAAGGTAAATACGGTTTTCTACAATTTAAATAGCGCAAATACCAATGAAGAAATTCAGGCTATTGCAAAAGAATTGGCCTCAAAATTATCTGCACATAATGATAATATTTATTTAAATGATGCTTTATTTCAAAAAGTAAAAATGGTATGGGACAACCAAAATGACTTCAAATTAAATGAAGAACAAAGAAAAATCCTTGAGAATCTTTATAAAAGTTTCGTTAGAAGCGGTGCAAACTTATCTGATGAAAACAAAAAACGATTGAGAGAAATCAATTCTGAAATGGCGGTTGCTACTTTAAAATATGGTCAAAATATTTTAGCGGAAACCAATTCATATGAATTAGTAATTTCAGACAAAAACGATTTAGCTGGATTACCAAACGAACTTATCGAAACTGCTGCTTCTGATGCTAAAGCAAAAGGAAAAGCTGGAAAATGGGTTTTTACTTTATCAAATTCAAGTGTAATGCCATTTTTACAATATAGTTCAAACAGAAAATTACGTCAGGAAATTTGGAATGCTTATCAAATGAGAGCTAACAATAACAATGATAAAGACAACAAAGAATTAACTATTAAAATTGCTAATTTAAGAAGTGAAAAAGCAAGACTTCTAGGTTATAAAACGCATGCCCATTATGTATTAGAAAAATCGATGGCTAAAAATCCTGAAACTGCCACTAAACTATTAATAAATTTATGGGCTCCAGCTCTAAACATGGCAAACAAAGAAGCGGCTGACATTAAAGAAATGATGTTAAAAGACGGAATTAAAGATGATGTTCAACCTTACGATTGGAGATATTACGCTGAAAAAATAAGAAAAGAGCGTTTTGATTTGGACGAACAAGAAATGAAACCATACTTTAGTTTAGAAAAAACAAGAGAAGGTGTTTTTACCGTTTGTAAAAATTTATATGGCTTACAATTTAAACAATTAAATAATGTTCCAAAATACCACGAAGACGTAACTGTTTGGGAAGTAACAGAAGCAAACGGAAATCACGTCGGAATTTTATACATGGATTTTCACCCAAGAACTTCTAAAAGAGGTGGTGCTTGGATGACTTCGTACCGAACTCAAAAAATGGAAGATGGAAAACGAATTGCTCCAATAGTTTCAATTGTTTGTAACTTTACTAAACCAACTGAAAACGCTCCAGCTTTATTAACTTTTGATGAAGTAAGTACCTTTTTCCATGAATTCGGACACGCTTTACACGGATTATTATCGAATGTAACTTATGAAAGTTTGGCTGGCACAAGTGTTCCAAGAGATTTCGTAGAATTACCATCGCAAATTATGGAAAATTGGGCTGCCGAACCAGAAGTGATGAAAATGTATGCAAAACACTATAAAACTGGAGAAGTAATTCCTGACACTTTAATTGAGAAAATGCAAAAAGCAGGTACTTTTGACCAAGGATTTGCAACTATCGAATATTTAGCAGCTTCACTTTTAGATATGCAATATCACACTCAATCAGAAACTATTAAAATTGATGCAGAAACTTTCGAAAAAGAAGCTATGAGCAGAATTAATTTACCAACTACAATAATTCCAAGATATAGAAGCACTTATTTCAATCATATTTTTTCTGGTGGATATTCAGCTGGATACTACAGCTATATTTGGTCTGGAGTTTTAGATACTGATGCTTTTGAAGTATTCAAAACAAATGGATTGTTTAACCAAGATAGTGCTAACTCTTTCCGAAAAAACATTTTAGAAAAAGGAGGAACTGAAGAACCTATGGAACTTTACAAAAGCTTTAGAGGTGCAGAACCAACCATAGAACCTCTACTAAGAAAAAGAGGTTTAGACCAAGTAAAATAATAACAAAAACGCCTGAAGTAAATCAGGCGTTTTTGTTTATTAGTCTTCCATCTCAAAAAATAAGGGTTCAATCATAATTCTGTCAGCTAATACTTCAACTCTTTCGGTAATTTGGGAACAGAAAAATAAACGTTGCGTTTTTTCAGCACTCATAGAAAGTCTTTGAATAATAGAATCTTCTCTTTTACGTAACATTTCTTCTACATCGTCTACTACAAACATTTTAATGGTCGTCATATTAAATCCGGCAGATGAAAACATTTCGTTGATTCGAATTGGCGTTCCAATTAAAACATCCATACCCAAAGAAATTTGATTTTTATCGTAATCTATATCCCCTTTTTCGTGAGCACCAAAAACTCTTAAGTTGTTATAACGGTTTAATTTCTTGAAAGTTTCAACAGCTTCAAGGACTTTCTCTTTATCTTGAACTAAAATTAAAGCGCGTGTACTTTCTCCAACTGGCTTTTCCATTTTCTGAATCACATTCATCAAAATAGTAGTGGTTTTTCCAGAACCATAAGGTGCTTGAATAACCGCATCTACCCCACTTTTTATGGTAGAAAATGTTTCTTGTTGCAACTCATTTGATTCGATTAAATCGTTTTCAATAAGTGCTTTTTGAAGGTTGGGATTTATTTTTTTTAATTGCATTTTTTTGTATGGTAATGGGTAATGGGTAAATGGTAATAGGTAACCTTGTACCCATAACCTTTCATCTTTTACCTAATTTATTTGCTCGCAAACAGTTTTACATCTTGTTCCGAAATTTCGTTTCCTCCTAAAATAATTAAGCGTTCTACTACATTTCGTAATTCACGGATATTTCCTGTCCAATCGTATTCTTGTAATAATTTAATGGCTGATTTTGAAAATGATTTTGGAGAAGTTCCTTGTTCCGAAGCAATTTTTGCCGCGAAATGCTCAATTAATTCTGGGATATCGTCTCTCCTATCATTCAAAGCTGGAACTTTGATTAAAATTACCGCTAATCTGTGATATAAATCTTCTCTGAAACGTCCTTCTTCGATTTCTTTTTTTAAATCTTTATTGGTTGCCGCCACAACACGAACATTTACTTTAATGTCTTTGTCGGCACCAACACGTTGAATTAAATTTTCTTGAAGAGCACGCAACACTTTAGCTTGTGCTGATAAACTCATATCTCCAATTTCATCTAAGAAAATCGTTCCGCCATCAGCCGCTTCAAACTTACCTGCTCTGTCTTTTATAGCCGAAGTAAAAGCACCTTTAACATGACCAAATAATTCGCTTTCAATCAACTCCGATGGAATAGCTGCACAATTCACTTCAATAATTGGAGCTGATGAACGTTCGCTTTTTTCATGCAATTGATGCGCAACTAATTCTTTTCCTGTTCCGTTTGGACCTGTAATTAGAACTCGAGCATCGGTTGGAGCGACTTTTTCAATCATCGTTTTGATGTGATTGATAGCTTCGCTATTTCCTATCATTTCGTAGTTTTTTGAGACTTTCTTTTTTAAGATTTTATTCTCTACTACTAATTGTTTTTTATCAAGTGCATTACGAACCGTGTTTAATAAACGATTCAAATCAGGTGGTTTTGAGATGTAATCAAAAGCTCCTAAACGCATCGTATTAATAGCAGTTTCCAAATCACCATGACCTGAAATCATTACCATTGGAATTTCGGGTTTGATTTTTTTAACGGCTTCTAGTACCTCAACACCATCCATTTTTGGCATTTTGATGTCGCAAAGAATTAAATCATAGTCTTCATTCTTGACTTTCTCTATTCCTTGCAAACCATCTTCTGCTTCTTCTACTTTATACGATTCATTTTCTTCGGAAAGTATTTTTACCAATACTCTTCGAATAGCTGCTTCGTCTTCTATGATAAGGATTTTACTCATTTTTTTTTAGGTTAGAAGTTTATGAGGTTATAAGTTTAAGAGGGTTTTGAAAACTTTTAAACTCCTAAACTATAAACTTTTAAACTTACTTTAATATTTCAACCATTTATACAATTCTTTCCAACTTGGTTTTTTTCCATACATTAAAATCCCAACTCGGTAGATTTTTGCCGCAAACCAGACTACAAAGATAAACGTTCCGTACAATAAAACCACAGAAAGCGCTAATTGCCATAATGGCACTCCAAAAGGTATACGCATTAACATCACAATTGGCGAAGTTAATGGAATTAATGAAAAGACTACAGCAACTGTTCCATGAGGATCGTTCATTACCGTTAAAAATCCGACATAAACCGCTAACATTAATGGCATTATAATTGGCATTAAAAACTGTTGCGAATCGGTTTCAGAATCTACAGCGGCACCAATAGCGGCATAAAACGAACTGTATAAAAAGTAACCTCCAATGAAGAAAATTACAAAACCAATTAATATGGATGTTACTGGAATTTCTGCTATATAAAGTTGTAATTTATCCATAAAACTCATAGCTACTTCAGCTTGTTCTGCCGAAACTTGAGCGGTAGTAACAGCTTCTTGTTGTCCTCCTAAAACAGCAGATAAAGAGAACATTAAAATAACTCCCAAAACAATCCAAATTAAGAATTGTAATATTCCTGCTAACGAAGTTCCGATGATTTTTCCCATCATCAATTGGAATGGTTTTACCGAAGAAATAATGATTTCAATAATTCGATTTGTTTTTTCTTCAATAACGCTTCGCATTACCATGTTTCCGTAAATAATGATGAACATCATAATTAAATATCCGAAAGCAAAACCAATTCCAATTTTGATTTCATTTAAATATTTTAAACCATCTTCTCCTGAAAATTTCGCAAATTGAACTTCTGACTTAATTTTTGCTTTTTCAATGGTATCGGCATTAAATCCTAACTTTTCTAAATTCTCTTTATTTAATTTAGTATCGATAACTTTCTGCAAATTCATTAAGAAATCCATTTTCGGACTATCATCTGAAATATACATTGTTTTAGTGGCCAATTCTTCTACATTTTGAACCTCTGGCACATAAATCAAACCTTCAAAAGCGTTGCTTGAAGAATCTTTTGCCTTATCAAATGACAAATTAGAAAGATTTACATATTTAATATCTTCGGTATTTTTAAAATCGTTTACAAAGACATTAGCTCTATCGTGAACTCCAATAGTCTTAACATCACCTTTATTTACACTTGATAAATAAGCTATTAAAAACGTCATTCCTACAATCAATAACGGACCTAAAAAAGTCATTACGATAAATGATTTATTGCGCACTTTGGCAATAAATTCTCTCTTAATAATTAATGCTAATACGCTCATGATTATTGACTTACGGTTTGAATAAATATGTCGTTAACTGTTGGGATTTTTTCTACAAAATGCGTCACTTGTCCGAATTGAGTTAAAATGGAAAGCAAATCGTTTGAATTATATTGACCTAGATGTACTTCTAATTTTAAATCATCGTTTAATGATTTAAAATTGGTTTGATTTAATGTGAATTTATGTGTTAACTGTAACATTAAACCTTCAATATTCTCAGTAACGATTCCTACTTGATA
>DIST01000026.1 GCA_002421645.1 Flavobacterium sp. UBA6203 | reverse complement strand
GCATTTTAAACAAATTCGTAAGGATTACGAAGCGGCTGCAAATCAATTTGTTGCGAAAAGAAACGAAGTAAACTAAAAAATGGCGATAAAAAAGTGCCAATTTTTTTTGGAAATTTAATTTTCAGAAGTATATTTGCACCGCAATAGAGTTGCCGGTGTAGCTCAGCTGGCTAGAGCAGCTGATTTGTAATCAGCAGGTCGTGGGTTCGAGTCCCTCCATCGGCTCTAAAGTAGAAACCATCACAGCAATGTGGTGGTTTTTTTGTTATGTAGTGTTTTGTATTTGAGTTTTATTTTTTTTATTACTTACCATGCGAAAAAATTCGCGTGGTAGCTTAGGAAAATTTGTCTAAGATAAACGATATGTTATAAGACAAAAAAAGCGGTCAATTATTGACCGCTTTTTTTATTTCTGAACTTCTAGAGCTTTTCGTTCTTTAACATATTCCTTCAACATTTTTCCATATTTTGATTTGGCTACTTCTGGCGTCATGCTTTTTTGAATCGTATCTAAATAAACAGTGTTAATGTCAGCAATTTCTGAAAGTGCTAAGTAAGGTGCAATTTCTTTATTAGCGTTGGTGACTGCAAAATGTGCAGTGTAGCGGTATTTTCTTGTTAGTAAGTTTTTATAGGCTTTTTCAATGCTATCTGTTGTTATTGGATTTGGTTTTAATTCGTTTTTCAAACGTTTTTCCATGATGACTAAGTTTTGATCTCTGAATTTGCTGTTTAAACTATCAAATTTCATCCATAAATCATGATTTGTAGAACCTGTAATTTTGGCATCAGCAAAAAAGTGTTTTAATGAAGTTTCAATTTTAATATTACCCGGTTCTGCAAAGAAAGGTAAGCTATTGTCAATCGATTTGGTTTGTCCTCTATCTAAAAATAAATACAACATTTCTGGACTTTCTAATTTAATGTGGCTTTCAAACTTTGAATCGCCATTAATAGTAATGCTGTCAATCGTTACTAATGTTGAATCTTGTATTTTTTGTAAATATAGTTTTCCTTGGCTCAATCCTTTTACATTACCCGAGATGTGAACATTAGCATCAGGATTAACGTCTTCTTTACATGCGATAAGGGAAACAACGGCTACTAGAGCTAGAACTATCTTCTTCATTGTGAATTTTAATTTGTTTTCGCAAAGTAAATAAAAAAATCCTCAAAATACTAAGTACTTTGAGGATTTTCAAGTGCAATGTCAATTGCAAAATTCAATTTCAAATTTTAGCCTCTTAACCAAGCCTCGCGAACTGCTTTTTTAGCGGCATCTGTTGATTGGTAGCCTTCTTGTTTTTCTTTTGGCATCACTACTTTTCCTTTAACGATTTGCTCTTTACCATCTCTTTTGATTTTAACGGTAATAGGGTCACCGTCTTTCCAGTTCATACTCGCCATTATTAAATCGTAGATATTGTCTAAGTTGTAACTTTTATCGTTGAAAGCTAAAAGGGTATCGTTGTTTTTTAAACCTAAAGTGGTCATGAACACGTTTAATTCGATTTCAGGTAAAATCATAATTTCTTTTGTGTTAGGATTTACCGTAATATAAGGTTCTCTTTGTCCTTTTAAGAATGGATTTCCTGCTACTTCAATAGTTGCTTCAGTAACTCCCATTTTAGCAAAATATTGCTCGTATGGAATTGGAGTTTCGCCAGCTACGTGGGTTTTTAAGAATTCACCAACCGCAGGATACGTTAAAGCTGTAATTTTATCGAATAATTCTTCGTCTTTAAACGCTTTAGCTGTTCCGTATTCTTTAGATAATTCTTGCATTAGGTTCAAAATTCCTTTTTGACCGTTGCTGTTTTCTCTAATTAAAATATCCACACACATGGCTATTAAAGCTCCTTTTTGATACACGTTTAAGTATTGGTCTTTGTAAGGTGGATTCAATACGTTTTTACTCATTTTAGTAAAACTCATATTGTCGTTCATTTGACGCGATTGTGCAATTTTACCTGCCATTCTTTCAAAGAATTCTTTTTCGTCAATTAAGCCTTGATTTACTTGAAATAGGTTCGCAAAATACTCCGTAACTCCTTCATACATCCATAAATGTTCTGACATTTGAGGGTTGTTGAAGTCGAAATATTGAATTTCGTTTGAATGAATGGTTAAAGGGGTTACAATATGGAAGAATTCATGAGAAACCACGTCTTTTAATTGCTCTTGTAACATTTCTAATCCCATCATTTCTGGCATAACCACCGTAGTTGATGTTGGGTGTTCTAATGCTCCAAAACCTTTTGCATCTTTTGCTGCCATATCAGACAAGTATAATAAGATGGCATATTTTTTTGTTGAGTTGATTGGACCTAAGAAGCGTTTTTGTGCTTTCATCATTGCTTCCATGTTAGGTGTAATTTGTTTAGCAGTATATTTTCCTGTTGGAGAATATACGCTGATGATAATTTCCATATCATCCACCATAAATGAAGTATAATCCGGTTTTGAATACATGATTGGCATTTCTACCAAAGTTGCATATTTAGACATTAAAAATACATCTGAAGTTGTGCTTGAATCAGCATCTGTCATAGCTGATATTCCTAATAATGTTTCTGGATGAGTAACAGTTAATTTGTATGGAGTTTCTTCTTTTCCTTTGAAATACCCAATAAATCCATGAGTGTTTAACATGAAGTTAGTTCCAGCATTGATGTTAGTTCCAGCAGGAGAAAATACATCTTCGCTTGCTCCAAAACCTGCACCACCTTCAGTATCAAAGGTGTCGTTTACTAAATATGTGATTTTTGCTAGTTTTGTAGCATCTGAAATCGTATAGGAATTCTCATCAATTTTTGCAATTTTAAGTGCATTCCCTTTTGCATCAAATGCTTTTACATTTTCTACAAAACGACCATAATCGTCTTCTGAGTATGTTCCCGGAACAGTTTTGGGAAAGTGATATGTAACCGTTTCTGTTGTAAATGTTGGAGGTGTAACAGTTACCATTACTTTATCATCTTTTACGTTGATTAAATCAATTGTAACGGCAACATCATTTTGTTTTGTAGCTGTTTGAGTTGGACTACAACTCCATAAAAATCCCACTAAGGCTAGGGAAAGTACTATTTTTTTCATTTTATCTAAATTGTATTATCAATAAGTAGATAAAACGAACATATTGTTACAATTACCTTTTCGAAATTTTATTTCCAGTGATTTGTCTTTGAAGTTTGCATTTAAATCGGTCTATTCCGTTCGTGCGGAGTTTTGCATGTTTTGTTGCTCTACCTTGAACACGTTGGCGCCACATTCTAAAGCTCGATGGCTTCATTTCGCGACGCATAATTTCAATGGTTTCTTGTTCGGAAATTCCAAATTGAAATGTAATAGCTTCAAAAGGGGTTCGGTCTTCCCAAGCCATTTCTATGATGCGATCGATTTGTGATTCGGTGAATTGTTTCTTTTCCATGAAACAAATTTCTATATAAAATAAAAAAACTCTTGTTGAACAAGAGTTAAATTTTTTTTAGTCGAATTTATTTTTGAAATAATATTTGCTATCTAAGTCTTCGTCTTCCAATTCGTTATACTTTATTGGTTTCGGTTTTGGCTTACTAGCAGTCACTTTCTTTTTCCAAAGTTCAAAATTATCTTTGGACAATCTTTTTCGCATTAATTCGGTAACTTCGTTTTCACTAACACCAAATTCCTCTTTTAAAACTTCAAAAGGTTTTTTTTCCTCTTGCGCCATAGCAACAACTCTATCTAGTGTTTCGTTGTCGAATTCTGAAATTTTCTTCTTTTTCATGAAGTAAATACTATTTCTATCTAGTTTATTGGTTAATAATTCAATATTACTAAAAAAATAAATTCAAAAACTAGGCCAATTTCTTTTTTTGAATTTTTTAAAATTATTCAAAAGTGAGTAATAGTTTTTGAAGAAAATTTATAGAATTGTTCGAAATGTTAAATTTATTCTCGAATTTTTAGTTTGTGTAGCTTTTGGAATTTGATGCTTGTAATGAATTTGGCTGCCTTCTTTCATTAATAATAAACTTCCGTGATTTAAATTCAAATTTAATTTTGCATCTGAATTGTTTATGTGTTTCAATTGAAACTTGCGTTCTTCCCCAAAACTTACAGAGGCAATTATTGGATTTCTGCCTAATTCTTTTTCATTGTCGGCATGCCAACCATTGCTGTCTTTTTCGTTTCGGTATAAGTTGGCTAACACCGTGGTGAAATTTTGTTGCGCAATTTGTTCTACTTTATCTTTGATGAACATCAAAGTAGGATTCCAAGGATGAGGTTGCATCGTTAAGCCTGAATACGAATAGGGTTTTCCTTCGTTGCCAAATAAACACGTTAATCTTGGTTGGGCTATTTTCTTTCCAAATATTGTAATGTCATCTTGTTGCCAAGGTGTTTCGTTCATCAGTTTATCAAATAGTAAATCTGCTTCTTTTTTGTTGAAGAAATTTGGATAAAACTCGAAAACGGCATCGGGTAGTGGTAAAATTATTTTTTCTGTTGGAAATAAATCGAGCATAAAAAAAGCGATGATTAACATCGCTAATTTACTTTATTTTTTCTTGAATTGTATATTCATAATTACAATTGCAGTAATGATTAACAAAATTCCAATCCATTGAATAAATAACACTTGCTCGTTTAAAAGGAAAAATGCCATCATCACCGAAACGGGTAATTCTAATGAAGAAACGATACTTCCCAAACCAATTCCTGTATGAGGAAATCCCGCGTTTAGTAACATAGGTGGAATTATTGTTCCAAATAATGCCAATACAATTCCCCATTTCGTGAAAATTTCAAAATTGAAAGGAGTAACTTGAGTGTATATACTAAAACCAAAAACGATAACAGCTCCACCTAATAACATATACAAACTTCTTTGTGCAGAAGAAATTCCTAATGCTACTTTGTTAGCGGTAAACATTGTTGTTGTAAATGATGCTGCTGCTAATAATCCCCAAAATAATCCGTTTGCCCAATCTATCGTTGGGTCATTGAAATCAATTTTAAAAATATTGATAGCTAAAGCTGTTCCAATTAAAACAATAATTACTGAAATTATTTTTTGAAAAGAAGGTGCTTTTTTATCTAAAAACCATTCTAGTAAAACGCCCATCCAAACGGTTTGCATTAATAACACGATTCCTATTGAAACCGGAATGTATTTTACCGCTAAATAATAGAAAACGCTCGTCATACCTAACGAAGTTCCTGCAAGCATTAATTGGAAAATGTTTTTTGGAGAAGCTTTTACAGCTGTGTTTTTGTTTTTAGTACGTTGAAATAAGTTAATAACTAAAATTCCAATAATTCCATAAATAAATTGTGACGAAGTTACTTCGGCTGTTGTAAAATCTTCTTTGTAAGCTAATTTTACAAATGTAGCTAACATTCCGTAACTCGTTGCGCCTAATGCTACAAGGAAAACTCCTTTAATTATATTGTTGTTTGACATATCCTAAATTTTAAGGGGGCGCAAATATAGATAAAAAGAAAAAAAGAGAATAGAAAAAGGGAATAAGATTCCTAAATTTACTTCATATCTTCAATTTACTTCATATCTTCCGATAAATCTTTTAAATGAACTCTCAATGCATTTACCGAAATACTAATTTCCCAAAAAGAAATTCCTAATGAAATTAACAAACTAAGCATGCTTCCTCCAAATAAGTAAATCCCTAAATTTCCTTGGTTGATATAGAGTAATAACATGGCAAAAACCGATAAAAACAAACACATGACTCCAAAAAGTTGCATGTATCGGATTAGCGTTAAACGTAAGTTCAAATTTTTAATTTCTAGTAAAATACTTTTGTTGTGATTATCTTCGTAGTTTTTCTTAAGATTCCGAATGATTTGAGCAATCGTTAAAAATCGATTCGTATAAGCTAATAGGATTAACGAGGTTGCTGAGAATAATAAAGCGGGAGTTTCTATTGTTAGTGTCATACAATTTTTATAAGATATAAAATTACAAAAAAAATCCTGACAGGTTTTAAAAACCTATCAGGATTAATAATTAAAGATATATTTCTTACTTCAAAGTTTCAAAACTTCTCTTCACAAAAGCCGTCAACTCTTCCCCTTTTAGCAATCCTTGGGAAAGTTTTGCTAAATCTAAAGCTTGTTTTACTAAGTCTTTTTGTGCGTCTTCTGGACTGTTTAAAATAGTAGTTGCTAATTCTGAATTGGTGTTCACCACTAAATTGTACATATCTGGGAAGTTACCCATGCCAAACATTCCACCACCGCCAGTTGCACTCATTTCTTTCATTCTACGCATGAATTCAGGTTGCGTGATGATGAATGGTGATGCATTGCTATCTAGGTTTTCTAATTGAACGGTATAGTTTTCTTTTGGAACTACTGTTTCAACAGCCGTTTTTAGTTTTTCTTTTTCGTCATCCGATAATTTCGAAATTGTTTCTTCTTCTTTCTGAATTAATTTATCAATATGATCTGCATCTACACGAGCAAAAGTTACATTCTCATTATCTGCTTCTAATTTTTGAATCAAATGCGAAACAATTGGCGAATCCAACAACAACACTTGATATCCTTTTTCTTTTGCAATATCAATGTAGCTGTGTTGTGCGTCTTTATTTGAAGCGTATAAAATAACTAATTTTCCGTTTTTATCGGTTTGGTTGTCTTTTAAAGCTTCTTTTAATTCGGCTAACGTGTAATATTTGTCTTCAGTAGTTGGATATAAAACGAAATCGCCTGCTTTTTCATAGAATTTTGGTTCCGAAAGCATTCCGTATTCCAATACCACTTTGATGTCGTTCCATTTTTGTTGGAAGTCTTCACGGTTTTCGTTGAATAACGATTTTAGTTTATCTGCTACTTTTCTAGTAATGTAATTTGAAATTTTCTTCACATTACCGTCGGCTTGTAAGTACGAACGCGATACGTTCAATGGAATGTCTGGAGAATCTACAACACCTTTTAGCATCATCAAGAATTCAGGTACAATTCCCTCAACGTTATCGGTTACGAAAACCTGATTTTGGTACAATTGGATTTTGTCTTTCTGAATTTGTAAATCCGATGATAATTTAGGGAAATATAAAATTCCAGTCAAATTGAACGGATAATCGACATTCAAATGAATGTTGAATAACGGTTCGTCAAATTGCATCGGATACAATTCGCGATAGAAATTTTTATAATCTTCCTCTGATAATTCACTTGGTTGTTTTGTCCAAGCCGGATTTGGATTATTGATGAAATTATCTACATCAATATATTCTGTTTTGTAATCTTCTGGAGCATCTTCTGGTTTTGGAAGTGCTTCTTTTTTCGTTCCGAATTTAATCGGAATCGGCATGAACTTGTTGTATTTCGTTAACAATTCACGGATTTTGAATTCTTCTAAAAACTCAACAGAATCTTCTGCAATGTGTAAGATGATTTCGGTTCCTCTTTCCGTTTTATCGTGAGGTACTAAAGTAAATTCTGGACTACCATCACATGTCCAATGTGCTGCTGGCTCATCTTTAAATGATTTCGTTATGATTTCTACTTTAGAAGCCACCATGAACGCAGAATAAAATCCTAATCCAAAGTGTCCGATTACACCTGAATCTTTGGCAGAATCTTTATATTTTTCTAAGAATTCTTCTGCTCCTGAGAATGCAATTTGGTTGATGTATTTTTCCACTTCATCTGCTGTCATTCCTAAACCTTGATCGATAATGTGAAGTTTTTTGCCTTCTTTATCGATTTTTACTTCGATTATAGGATTTCCATATTCTACTTTTGCTTCGCCTATGCTAGTTAAATGTTTTAATTTTAAAGTAGCGTCGGTTGCATTCGATACTAATTCACGAAGAAAAATTTCGTGGTCACTGTACAAAAACTTTTTAATTAAGGGAAAGATGTTTTCAACTGAAACATTAATTTTTCCTGATGCCATATTTAAAATTTTAAGTTAAACAATTTGATGTTTTTCTTTATTTCAAAAGAAATACCAAAGTTGAAATGATGACAAATTGACATAATTTTTAATCTTATCTTTGTGAAAAAATTGAGTCATGCTATCGGTACAAAATATTACTTTTTCATATAACGAAATCCCTACATTGCATTCCATTTCGCTAGACTTGTCTAAAGGGAAAAATTTGGCTTTAATTGGAGAAAGTGGTTGTGGAAAAAGTACCTTATTGAAATTGATTTACGGTTTGTATGACTTACATGAAGGTCAGATTTTTTGGAATGATATAGAGGTATTAGGTCCTAAATATCATCTGATTCCGGGGATGCCATTTATGAAATATTTGGCACAAGATTTTGATTTGATGCCTTATATTACTGTAGCAGAAAATGTAGGTAAATATCTTTCAAATTTCTATCCCGAAGAGAAAAAAGCTAGAATTTCAGAATTGCTAGAAATTGTAGAAATGACCGAATATGCCAATGTAAAAGCTAAATTTTTAAGTGGTGGACAAATGCAACGTATAGCGCTGGCTCGAGTTTTAGCTTTAGAACCAGAAGTTTTATTGTTAGACGAACCTTTTAGTCATATTGATAATTTTAGAAAGAATAGTTTGAGAAGAAATTTGTTCGGCTATTTAAAATCAAAAGGAGTTACGTGTATTGTAGCTACACATGATAGTACCGATGTGTTGTCGTTTGCTGATGAGGTGGCGATTATTAAAGAAGGAAGAATAATCGAAAGTGGTGTTCCTAAGTTTATTTACGACAATCCAAATAATAAATATGTAGCTTCATTATTTGGTGATGTTAATGAAATTGAAATCAGTGGAGAATTAAAATTTGTATATCCGCATCAATTAAAAGCTGTTTCAAATTCTGATTTTGAAGTTGAGGTTTTGAAGTCTTATTTCAGAGGGAATCATTATTTAATAGAAGCGATGCATCAAAATCAACTTGTTTTTTTTGAAAATGAATTTGATTTAGAGACCGGTCAAAAAGTATATTTAGATTTTCTAATTTCTAAATAAATCAAGTTGCAATCATTAATTTCGTATTTTTGTAGCTTAATTTAGAACGAAAAATATGTATCATTCCAAAATTACGGGCTTAGGTTATTACGTTCCAGATAATGTAGTAACTAATGATGATTTATCAAAAATAATGGATACTAACGACGAATGGATTCAAGAAAGAACTGGAATTCAAGAGCGTCGTCACATTATAAGAGGAGAAGATACCACCACTTCAATGGGTGTAAAAGCAGCAAAGATTGCTATTGAGCGTTCAGGTGTTGCTAAAGAAGATATCGATTTTGTTATTTTCGCTACTTTGAGTCCCGATTATTATTTTCCAGGATCAGGAGTTTTAGTACAACGCGATTTAGGTTTAAGAACGGTTGGTGCTTTAGATGTTCGTAATCAATGTTCAGGATTTGTGTATGCGATTTCGATTGCAGATCAATACATCAAAACTGGAATGTATAAAAACGTTTTAGTGATTGGTTCTGAACTACATTCCACAGGATTAGATATGACCACTCGAGGAAGAGGGGTTTCTGTAATTTTTGGTGATGGAGCAGGAGCAGCAGTACTTTCAAGAGAAGAGGATTTGACAAAAGGAATTTTATCTACTCATTTGCATTCAGAAGGGCAACATGCTGAAGAATTGTCGTTAGTTGCTCCAGGAATGGGCAAACGTTGGGTAACCGACATTATTGCTGATAACGATCCAAACGACGAAAGTTATTATCCTTATATGAACGGACAATTTGTATTTAAAAATGCAGTAGTTCGTTTTAGCGAGGTAATTAACGAAGGCTTACAAGCGAATAATTTACAAGTTTCGGATATTAATATGTTGGTACCACATCAAGCGAATTTGAGAATTTCACAGTTCATTCAACAAAAATTCCGTTTAACTGACGATCAAGTATTCAACAATATTCAAAAATACGGAAATACCACTGCAGCCTCAATTCCAATTGCTTTAACCGAAGCATGGGAACAAGGTAAAATTAAATCAGGTGATTTAGTCGTTTTAGCTGCTTTTGGTTCTGGATTTACGTGGGGAAGTGTGATTATTCGTTGGTAATTTTTAGAGAATAGACAAAAGAAAATAGAATATAGATAAAAAAGCGCTCTGAAATTTCAGAGCGCTTTTTATATTTTTTATTGAAGATTCAACATGGAATTTTGAACAACGAATATTGAAGTTTTAGAACATTCCTCCACCGCCACTAGTTTCGTTAGCATCTCTTTGTTTTCTGGCTAAAGCACGGTTTTTTCCGCCACCAAAAATGTAATTGAATCCTACATAAAACGTTTGACTTTCCCAGTAAAAAGCTCCTTGCTGTCTAAATGGAATATTTCCATCAAAAGCAAAACGCATGTTTTCGAAAACGTCATTATAACGAGCCGTTATCGTACCTTTTCCTTTTAAAATGTTGTAGGTAGCTCCAAAATCCATTTTATACATTGGTTTTCTATCGTATTGTAAGCCTTTGTCTTTTCCTCTGTACATTCCAAATAATTGAAATCGTAAATCTTTAGTTGCTGTAAAAGTATTGTTGATTCTAGCATTAAATGTAGTTACATCTACTGAAGCATTTTCTAATGCGTTTGTGTTTGCATTTTGTACGGTTCCTTTTGCGGTTTTAAAATATACATCCGAACTAGCATTAACTGCCCACCATTTTGTGAATTTTAAATTTGCAGAAGATTCAATTCCAAAAGCATCATTGTTTGCAAAATTGGCATACGATAAAATATTACGGTTTGGATTGTTTGGGTCGTTATAAACCGTTCTTGAAATCTCATCCGAAATACTTCTATAGAAAACACCACTTGTGATTGAACCAATTTTAGTAGTTCTAGTATAATTCACTTCAAATGAATTAGTGAATTGTGGTACTAATCCAGGATTTCCTCTCGATTCCATCAATGGTGTTGTCCATTCTCTAATTGGGCTAATTTGTCCAATACTTGGTCGGTCTACTCTTCTTGAATAATTAAAGTTGAATGAGTTTTTATCGTTTGCTGTATACGTTAAAAATGCCGATGGATAAGCCGTGAATAAATCATCAGAAATACTTTGAGTGTCGTTGAAAGTAGGGTTTATTTCATTAATCGAAAAATTAGCATTTAAATCAAAATATTCTAAACGTACCCCAAGTTGACCATTCCATTTTCCAATTTGCTTCCCTAAATTAGCATAAGCTGAATAAATATTTCTTCCAAATTCAAACGAATTATTAGCGCTTGTAAAACTCGGATTGATATCATTAAAACGATTGCCCGAATTCTGAATTCTCGTTTCAACTCCTAATTCTAATTTCGTGCTTTCGGTTAACGGATTTACATAATCGGCATTAAACTGAAAATAATCGGTTGTTCCTTTTACTAAATTGGTTCTTTCGTAAGTTTCTGTTGGGTTTAAAACCGTTTCATCATAAACCGTATTCTCGTCATTAACAGTGTGTGAATAGTTGAATTGAAGTTCTAAATTTTCATCTTTCTTTTCAAAATCATGCTTAAAAACCATATCATAGGTTTGGTTTTTATTATTGCTATTACTTCCAAAAAGCTGAGTTGTATTTCGGTTTGTAATTGCATCGTCGTATACAACAGTTGTCAAGCCAGTCCCAGAACCATTAGTAAAGCTTTGATTGGTATAAGCTGACAATGTGTTTTTTTCGTTAATGTAATAATCCATTCCTAGTTTTAATAGATGTGAATTATTCTTATTTCGGAAATTAAAATCTTGACGATTTTCTTGATTGGTTCTTTCACTTTCTACATAACCATTGTTAGCATTAATTCCGTGATTAAAGCCATAATTGGTGTAAAAATTCACTTTTCCTACACGGTAATTCATGTTCAAAGCCGAGTTGGTTTTTGGAGTAATTCCGAAAGTAACTCCTGTGTTGATAGAGCCATTAAAACCGTCTTGTGAATTTTTATGCAAAATAATATTGATGATTCCGCTCATTCCTTCCGGATTGTATTTTGCCGAAGGATTCGTAATCAACTCAATTTGTTTAATCGAAGCCGAAGGAATTTGTTGTAGCAATTGCTCCACCGAAACATTCGAAGGTTTTCCATCGATAAGTACACGAACATTGCTGTTTCCTCTCATACTAATTTCTTTCGTTTGAGGATCGATGCTAACTGTTGGGATATTGTTCATAATTTCAGAAGCAGTAGTTCCTGAAGCAATTAGATCTTTTCCCACATTGATAACTTTTCTATCAATTTTTTGCACCATGTTTGAACGCTCTGCAACCACTTCAACATCTTTTAATTCGGATACATCTTCTAAAATAGCGATTGTTCCTAAGTTTTGGTTAGCATCAGCAGTCAAATCAACATTTCTTACAACCGTTGTGTATCCAATAAATTGAATTTCAACAGAGTATTTTTGTAAAGCTAATTTGTTGATGGCAAAATTTCCTTCTTCAGTGGTTACGCCTCCTGTAACAATCTTATTATTATCTTTAAGAATAATGTTTACGTACGGTAAAGGTTCATTAGTTTTTTTGTCAATAACCTTTCCTTTGATGGTTCCCGAATTTTGTGCAAAACCAAATGTTATTGAGCACAAAAAACAGGTAATAATTAATTTAAGTTTCATTTGTTTGTTTTTAATTATATGATTGATGATTGTGTTTAATAGACTTCAACAATTGTTAATTGTTACAGGATTTTTGAAATATTTTTTTAATCGAAAAAAAACTAATCACTATTTACTAATCGCAAACTACTATTTATTACCTTTGCACGTTCAAAAAATAAGGTAAAATGACATTACATCACACATTAACAACACACATCCAAAAAGCGGTTCTTGAATTGTTCAATATTTCTATTGAAAAAGTTGAATTTCAAGCTACTAGGAAAGAGTTCGAAGGTGATATTACTATGGTAGTTTTTCCTTTGGTAAAAGTATTAAAAGGCAACCCAGTTGAAATCGGAAATCAGATTGGAAATTACTTAGTAACGAACGTAAATGAAGTTTCTAAGTTCAATGTAGTAGGCGGATTTTTAAATATTGTGATTTCGGATGCTTTTTATGTGGAATTTTTCAATACGATTAAAAACAACGAAACCTTTGGTTTTGTAGCTCCAAAAGAGGGTGAGAAGGCTGTTATGGTTGAATATTCTTCACCAAATACCAATAAACCGTTGCATTTAGGTCACATCCGTAATAACTTATTAGGTTATTCAGTTGCTGAAATCTTAAAGGCTTCTGGAAAAAAAGTATACAAAACCCAAATCATCAACGATAGAGGAATTCACATTTGCAAATCGATGTTGGCTTGGCAGAAATTCGGAAACGGACAAACGCCAGAATCAACAGGATTGAAAGGTGATAAATTGGTTGGGAATTTCTATGTGGAATTCGACAAGCAATACAAAAAAGAAATTTCAGAATTAATCGCTCAAGGTAAAACCGAAGACGAAGCAAAAAAACTAGCACCATCTATTTTAGAAGCACAACAAATGCTTTTAGATTGGGAAAATGGAAAACCAGAAGTTATTGAACTTTGGAAAACCATGAACCAATGGGTGTATGATGGATTTGCTCAAACGTATAAAAATCTTGGCGTTGATTTTGATAGCTATTACTATGAATCCAACACCTATTTACTTGGAAAAGAAGTAGTGCAATTTGGTTTAGAAAAAGGCATTTTCGAGAAAGACCCAGATGGTTCGGTTTGGATTGACTTAACGGCGGATGGTTTAGATAGAAAAATCGTGCTTCGTTCTGACGGAACTGCGGTTTACATGACGCAAGATATTGGAACCGCTATCCAACGTGTGAAAGATTTTCCAGATGTTGGTGGAATGGTGTATACGGTAGGAAACGAGCAAGATTACCATTTCAAAGTATTATTCTTAATCTTGAAAAAGTTAGGATTTGATTGGGCAGACAGCTTGTATCATTTATCTTACGGAATGGTAGAATTACCTTCTGGGAAAATGAAATCGCGTGAAGGAACCGTTGTAGATGCCGATGATTTAATGGCAGAAATGACCACGACAGCACAAACTATTTCGGAAGAATTAGGAAAATTAGATGGTTATTCGGAAGAGGAAAAAGCGGTTTTATTCAAAACAATCGGTTTAGGGGCATTGAAATATTATATGTTGAAGGTGGATCCGAAAAAACAAATGATGTTTAATCCAGAAGAATCCGTTGATTTTGCTGGAAATACAGGACCATTTATTCAATATACTTACGCACGTATTCAATCGATTTTAAGAAAAGCTGATTTTGATACTTCAATTTCAATTTCGGGATTAGAATTGCATGAAAAAGAAAAAGAATTAATCAAACAAGTGCAATTATTTCCTGAAGTAATTCAAAATGCGGCAGAGAATCATAGTCCGGCGTTGATTGCGAATTACACGTATGATTTGGTGAAAGAATTCAACTCGTTCTATCAACAAGTTTCGATTTTAGGAGAAGAAAATCACGATAAAAAAGTGTTTCGAGTACAACTATCAAAATCAGTTGGAAACACCATCAAAAATGCATTTCAGTTATTAGGAATTGAAGTTCCTGAAAGAATGTAATAAGAGTATTGAGTTTGAAGTTATCCTTGATTTTTGAATTTGCTCTTGAACTTGAAATTTATTAAATGAATACATCAAAATATTTTTTTCAAACCTTAGTCGTGGTAATCGTTTCTGGATTGTCTTTTTTGGCATTCAAAACGTTTTTACCTAAGAAATTATTTGCCGAAAGTAAATTAGATTCCAAAAATGTAGTAGTCGATAGTTTGCTTTTGGAAGCTATTGCAGAAGATGAAGGAACAACTGTTGATGATTCAATGGCTAAAACCATTATCGATTATAAAGTAGTAAATGGAATAAAATTTCCACCAGAAACTTTTGAAGAATATACTGGAAATCAATATTTAGCGACTTTTTTCGAAAAATTATTTCAATTAGAAACCAAGAAAGAAGGCAATGTTCGTATTGCCTATTTTGGTGATTCAATGACGGATGGTGACTTAATTGTAAAAGATTTTAGAACCTATTTGCAAGAAAGATTCGGAGGTCAAGGTGTTGGATTTGTTAATATTACATCCGAATCAGCTGCTTCTAGAAGTTCGTTAACACATGAATTTTCAGGGAATTGGAAAACCCAATCGTATTTAAAAGTAAAACGTCCATCCAATCCTTTTGGAGTAAATGGTCATGTGTTTTATGCGAATGATACAGCAAATGTAGCTTGGGTAAAATATAAAGCCAATAAAACAAGATTTGCATCAGAATTGCCTCGCCCAACCTTATTCTACGGACGTTCGTCTAATAAAGAAGGAAAAATAAAATATGTTATTGGTACCGATACCATTTCAAAAAAATTAACTCCAAATGCTTTAGTAAATACAGTTGTACTTTCTGAAAGTAATTTAAAAAGCATCAAAGTAAATTTCAAAAAAGCCGATTCTATTCCAATTTACGGATTCAATTTTGATGATGGAAAAGGCGTTCACGTAGATAATTTTTCGAATAGAGGAAATTCAGGTTTGCCAATTGGTAGTTTTGATGTTGCTACGATGCGTGCTTTTCATTCGAAATTAGATTACGATTTAATCGTGTTACAATATGGAGCTAACGTATTGAATTATGGTTCGTTGAATTATGGTTGGTACGAAAAACGTATGGCAAAAGTAGTAGCGCATTTGAAAGAATGTTTCCCGGGAGTAGCTATCTTAATTGTGTCAACTGCTGATAAATCAACAAAATACGATTTAGAGATGAAAACCGATTCTGCTGTTGTTCCATTGAATACAGCTCAAAAGCGATATGCTATCAAATCAGAATCGAGTTTTGTAAATATGTATACCTTAATGGGTGGCGATGGTTCCATGATTCAGTGGGTAGAACAAGAACCAGCAAGAGCGAATAAAGATTACACGCATTTTAATCACAGAGGTGCAAAAGAAGCGGCTAATTTAATTTTTACTCAATTAAATCAAGGCTACGAAATGTATAAAGAATTAAGAAAAAAACGTAAAAAGCCTGCTGCTCCAGTGAAAAAGGATAGTGTCATAATTACTAAAGATTCGGTTTATGAAGAATAGATTTTTGATGTTTTTATTGGGATTTTCTTTTTTTGGATTTGCTCAAGATACGTTATTGGTGCCGATAGATTCTATTGAAGTTGAAGTTCCCGTTATTGATTCTATCGAAGTTACTTTTACAGGAAACGACATTCATAATCCGACTGCACTTTTGGCTTTTTATGAAAAAATGTACCAATTAGAGCAAAATAAATCGGGAAAGATTAATATTGTTCACATTGGTGATTCACACATTCAAGCGGATTTATTTACCGCTAAAATTCGTGCTCAGTTTCAAAAAGTATATGGGAATGGAGGTTTTGGATTTACGTTTCCGTATAGCGTAGCTAAGACAAATAATAGTGCTCCAATTCGTTATTCAGCCTCAGGAAATTTTCAAAGTTTTCGAAATTTATATGCCGATGCTAATCGTCCAGTTGGTTTAAGCGGTTTTTCTATGGAAACCACTTCAAAAGATTTTGCGATTCAGTTGAATGTAAAAGATGCGCAATATTATTTCACGAAATTAAAAGTTATTACACCTCAAAATGTCAATTTATTTGATGTTTCGATTTCTAATAAAAATATTGTCATTGAAAGAAAAGTTCCGAAAAAAATCACACATAAAGTCAAGCCAGGTGAAGTTTTAGGTGGAATTGCCGATAAATATAATGTTTCTTTAAAAGCTTTGAAAAAAGCAAACGGATTAAAAAGTGATATGATTCGTGATGGAAAAGTTTTGACGATTCCAACGAAAGGAACGCAATCGAAAACCACTACCAAAACAGAATATATTCCTATCGAATTACAACCTTCGTTATTTTCAAACGATTATATTTCGGAAACGCCTTTAGATAAAATTGCGATTGTACCCAATCAAGAAATTGATGATTTTGCTTTAAACGGATTGGTTTTAGAAAATGATAATTCGGGTGTTATTTATCACAGTATTGGTGTGAATGGTGCAAAAGTTTCTGATTACAATAAATTCCGATTGTTCAATGAGCAATTGCCAGCGTTAAATCCTGATTTAGTGATTATTTCGTTGGGTACTAATGAGAGTTTCGATAAACAATCAGGCGAGCAATATTTTGCGCATTTGGATCAAATGATACAAGGAATTAAAGAGAAAAATCCGCAAGCTTGTGTTTTGGTGATGACTTCACCTCCTTCGGTTTTACATCGAAAATATAAAAATACTTTCATTGAAAAATATGCTGAAATCATAGAAGACAATGCCCATGTGAAAAATTATGCGGTTTGGAATCTTTTGGATGTTTTTGGCGGCAATAAATCCATAAAACGAAATGCAGCAAAAGGTTATATGGCAAGAGACAAAGTACATTATTCAAAAGCAGGATACGAAAAACAAGGCGAATTATTTTTTGAAGCCTTTTTACAATCATACGAATTATTTAAATCGACAAAGCAGTAGTGAAAGCACTTTTTAGCATACAAAATTGGTTTCTTGAAAATGTAGGGAACATCGATTTAGCAACAATTGAAAATTGGTTTTCTTATAATCCAAAACAGCCGTTACTATTTAATAGTGCTTTGTTTTTAGGATTGTTTTTAATCTTTTATGTGATTTATATTTTATCACGTAAAACACATTATTTCCGCATTACTTATGTGGTTTTGTTTTCACTGTTTTTCTACTATAAATCAAGTGGAATTTACTTTGGATTGTTAATTTTTTCCTCGGTAGTCGATTATGTTTTATCGCGATTAATTTACGAAGAAGCCAAACAAGGGTATCGTAAATTTTACATGATATTGAGTTTGTTGATTAATTTGGGAATGTTAGCGTATTTTAAATATACCAATTTCTTCATTGATAATTACAACACACTTTTTAGTGGAAATATGAAGTTTGAAGATATTATTCTTCCTGTCGGAATTTCATTTTATACGTTCCAAACCTTAAGTTACACGATTGATGTATATCGAAGAGAATTAGAGCCTACGAAAAGTTTCATGGATTTCTTGTTCTTCGTTTCATTTTTCCCGCAATTAGTAGCTGGACCAATCGTTAGAGCAAGTGATTTTATCCCTCAGATTTACGAGAAATTAAAATTAACGAAAGAAGATTTCAATCGCGCCTTGTTCTTAATTATTGGTGGATTATTAAAAAAAGCCGTAATCTCAGATTATATTTCATCCAACTTTGTTGACCGTGTTTTTGATGCGCCAAATAGTTATACTGCCTTTGAAAATTTAATGGCTTCGTACGGTTACGCAATTCAAATTTACTGTGATTTCTCAGGATATTCTGATATTGCTATTGGATTAGCTTTATTGATGGGATTCTGGTTGCCTGATAACTTTAGAACGCCTTATCAATCAGGTTCTATTACCGAGTTTTGGAGAAGATGGCACATTTCGCTTTCGAGTTGGTTGCGAGATTATCTTTATATTTCGTTAGGCGGAAACCGTAAAGGCAAAATTAGAACCTATTTCAACTTATTCATGACGATGTTGTTAGGAGGTTTATGGCATGGCGCTTCATGGAAATTTGTAGTTTGGGGAGTTTTACACGGATTGGCTTTAGTGGTAGAGAAATTCTTCGGTCAGTTTATTAAGTTGCCAAAAAATATATTAGTTAGAAGTATTCAAGTTGTTTTGACTTTCCATTTTGTGGTGTTTTGTTGGTTGTTTTTTAGAGCGAAAGATTTTACTACAGCATTTCAAATTGCAGATAATATTACCAAATTAACTTTCAATCTTGAGCAATGGCAAACCATTATTTTAGGATATAAAAATGTCTTTTTGTTAATCGCAATTGGAGTGGTTTGGCATTTTGTTCCAGTGAAAACGTTAGCCGGAATGCAAAAGACATTTTCGACATTACCATTGGTTGCAAAAGCTGTTTTACTAGGATTGATTTATTGGGTAGTGTATGCCACAGCTTCAGCCGATACACAGCCGTTTATTTATTTTCAGTTTTAGTAACTTTTGTTACTCTTTTACATTTGTGTGTATTGTAACTTTGTTCTTTTAAAGCGAGATGAATAAAAAAGAAATCATAATTACGCTTGTAGGAGTTGTAGTCGGATTAATTTCGGGTTATGCTTATTACCATTATATTGGGTGTGCTTCAGGAACCTGTTCTATCACTTCGAAACCATTAAATAGTACTTTGTATGGAGGTGTATTAGGTGGATTATTCTTCAATATGATAGGTGATTTTTTCAAAAAGAAGAAATCCTAATTTATAGTGTAACAATTGTTGCCTAATGTTTTTACAATTTGTATATATTTGTTGAATGAAATTTTCTGTTCACATATTATGCGTTTATCTGTTGCTTTTGGTAGCTCTACCATCAGTAAGAGCAATGAAAATGCTTACGAGTGAAAACTGCGAACAAACTTGTCATAATTCGGATTCTGAATCTTCAGGTTGCGAGAAAGGAAAAATCATCATGAGTTTAAACTTTAGTCCCGTTCAATTTGTAAGTGAATTGGATTTTAAACCTGAAATTTCATTTCCTGAATTTCATATCGAAAAAGAACAATCGAACTACGAGAAAATATTTATTTCTAGATATCAAGATTCCATTTGGCATCCGCCTAAGTTTTTCATTTCCTAACTTAAAAGAGTTGATTTTTATGTTTGTGTTTTTACACAAGCTTAACTTATAATGGAATAAAATGAAAAATATTTTAATCGTGTTCTTGTTGGCATTTTTTCAGTCAACAACAGCACAAAGCACCTTTGAATATGATGTGGTGTTAACGCCGGTATCTGTTTCAGGTTTACCAGGATTGCATTCGTATGCTTTTGCGCAGCACAATGGAAAATGGCTAATCATTGGAGGTCGAAAAGATGGTGTTCATGCCCGTCAACCTTTTAATGCTTTTCCCGGAGCGCAAAACAATACTAATATATATGTGGTTGATATTGCTTCACAGCAATCGTGGTCGGCGTCTGTGAATTCCCTTCCAACGGGAATTAAAGAACAATTGCAATCAACCAATATGAATTTTTATCAAGATAGTGATGCTTTGTTTATCGTTGGTGGATATGCTTATTCAACTTCTGCTGCGGATCATAAGACGTTCAATAATTTGACTTCGGTTGATGTTCCTAATTTGATAAATGCAATTGTAGCGGGAACTCCAATTACTTCATATTTCAAGCAAATTTCTAATGATATTTTTGCAATAACGGGTGGACAATTGGGTAAAATTGGGAATACATTTTATTTGGTAGGCGGACATCGTTTTGATGGTCGATACAATCCGATGAATAACCCAACTTTTACGCAAACCTATTCAAATGCCATCCGAAAATTTACGATTGATAACTCGGGAAGCAATTTGAGTTATGCCAATTATGAAGAAATTGTGGATGCTGTTCATTTGCACCGTCGCGATTATAATTTGTTGCCTCAAGTTTTTCCTGATGGAGAATTAGGCTATACGATTTCGTCTGGTGTATTTCAAATTGCGGTTGATTTACCGTTTTTATATCCAGTTGATATTAAAGCAGGAGGTTATTTTCCGCAAACGCAATTCAATCAATATTTAAGCAATTATCACAGTGGAAAAGCTTGCTTGTATGATGCTGCCAATAATAGAATGCACAATTTGTTTTTTGGAGGAATGAGTCAATACTATTATTCAAATGGTACTTTATTACAAGATGATACAGTTCCCTTTGTGAAAACTATTAGTAGAACTACACGTTTTGCAGATGGAAGTTTGCTTGAATATCAATTGCCAGTCGAAATGCCTAATTTAAAAGGTGCTGGAGCCGAATTCATTCCGAATGAGAATTTACCGCATTATGCAAACGAAGTGATTCAGTTGTCGAATATTACTGATGATGAATTTGTAATCGGACATTTATACGGTGGTATTCAAAGTAGTTCTGCTACTGCATTTACGGACAATCAAACCAATTTAACGAGTGCTGATCCAACGGTTTATGAAGTTAAGTTGGTTAAAAATGCAACTTTAAGCACTCCACAGATTAATGGTGAAAATCCTTTTACTTTTACAGTTTCTCCTAATCCAACAGAAAATGATACGGTTAGAGTTGAGTTTGAATTGCCTTACAAAGCAAAACTTAATTATATAATATCTGGATTAGATGGTAAAATAATTGAAGAAGGCGAAATTGAAGATGTAATAGTTGGGAAAAATGCTATGAACTTTAGTTTGGCTTCGACTAAATCAGCGTTTGTCATTATTACTTTTGTTTTTGACGACAAATTTTATTTGTCTCAAAAAGTGATAAAAAAGTAATACTGTTAAATTAATAAAAAATTAAGAGTACTATTTTCAAAATTATATATATTTGTAATAGTACAACATAAACAAAAAAGAATAAATAACAATTTAAAAATACACAAAATGAAAAAATTAGTTTCTATTATGGCTGTTGCCGCTTTTATGTTATCAATGAATGTTAATGCTCAAGAGCCTAAACAAAAAGCAAAAAAAGAAACAGCAAAAACTGAAAAATCTTGTTCAACTGCTGAGAAAAAATCTTGTGGTTCAGAGGCTAAATCAGGTGGATGTTGTTCATCTAAAAAAGCTGCTGAGAAAAAAGCTGAATAATTTTATTCAAAATAAATTTAGAACGCCTCGATACTTCGGGGCGTTTTATTTTGAATATATAATACATCATTATTTTTTGTATTTTGTATCAACATCAGCTGTTAATGTTTTTAGAAAAGCTATCATTTCCTCTACTTCCTGATTTGATAATTCTTTATTATTTTGCAGCTTACTCATAATTTTTATGGCTTCTGCTAAACTTTTTACTGAACCATCGTGAAAATAAGGACCTGTTTTTTCTATGTTTCTTAAACTAGGGGCTTTGAAAATATATTTATCCGATTCTTTTTTAGTAATGTCGTACAAACCGTTGTCAATATTTTTACTTTTTGTGTATTCCCAATAATTTCCATATAATCCAAATTTCTGCATCATTTGGCCACCTACTGCTACTCCACTATGACATGCTACACAGCCATTATTTATAAAAGAAGCTAAACCTGCTTTTTCTTTTTTAGTAAGAACTTTATCATCACCATTTAACCATTTATCAAATCTACTTACCGGAACCAATCTTCTTTCAAAAGCTCCAATGGCATTTGTTAGGTTTTTATAGGTAATAGGTTCTACTTCATTTGGAAATACCTTTTTAAACCACATTTGATATTCAGGTATGCCCCTTAAACGATCTTCTAAAAATTTTTCTGATGGTATATTATGTTCTACGGGATTTAAAATAGGCATTCCTGCTTGTTCTTCTACATCTTTAGCTCTTCCATCCCAAAATTGATTGGCATGTAATGAGGCGTATATTACTGTTGGTGAATTTCTATTACCAATTTTATGTTCATCCCCTGGAGAAGTTGGTAAATTGTCTACACCATACGTATTTAAATTGTGGCAAGAATTACAACTAATATTACCTTCTTTAGATAATCTCTTATCGAAATACAACATTTTACCTAGAATTACTTTGTCACTCATTGAATTTGATAAATCAATGGAAGTTATATTAACAGGATTATTTAATTCTTGATAATTTTCAGGTAAATCTTCATAAGGAAGTGACGTAATTGATTTGAATAAATTACTTGCTTCTTCCATTAAAGGAGTGATCGTTGTTGTTTTAGCTTCTGTATTTTCAGATTGGTTACAACTATATAAAATACTTACTGTAACTGCTATTATAATTTTTTTCATGGTATTCAATTTATTTTCAAATTTTATTGTAAATTGAAATTATAACAATGATTTTTATCATTTTACAAAAAGTAAGAGGCACAATGTGCCCCTTATTTTACTTTTTCAATACTGTATTCAATACTAAATCTTTATCTAGCTTTTTAGTACAGAAGAACCAATCTTTACAATCTAAGTTTTCTACATCATCCATTCTTTCTTTAGCAACTCCACATGAACCTGCTGTTGGTACAATCACGTCATCACCTGGTCTCCAATCTGCTGGACAAGCTACTTCAAAAGCATCAGCAGTTTGTAAAGCAATTAAAGCTCTGTAAATTTCGTCGAAGTTTCTACCAATGCTTAAAGGATAATATAAAATAGTTCTGATAGTTCCTTTAGGGTCTACAAAGAATACGGCTCTTACGGCTTTTGTATTACTTTCTCCTTCCATAATCATTCCATATTTTTTTGAAACTTCCATGGTAATATCTTCAATCAGTGGGAATTTTACTTCCACATCTTTCATTCCTTTGTATTCAATTTTTTCTTTGATGGTTCTTAACCAGGCAATGTGACTGTACAAACCATCAACTGATAAACCCAATAATTCACAATTTGCTTCTTGAAATTGTTTTTCCATACTAGCGAATGTCATAAACTCTGATGTACACACAGGAGTAAAATCGGCAGGATGACTAAAGAAGATTACCCATTTACCTTCATAATCTTTTGGAAAGTTGATAGTTCCTTGAGTTGTGATTGCTGTAAATTCTGGTGCTTGCTCGCCAATTCTTGGCATAAATACTTGATTTTCCATTTTTTCTATTTTTAAAATGTTATTACTAATTTTTGATGGTACAAATTTCAGTTGAAAAAAAAGTGTAAAAAGTAACATATGTTTCTTTGAATAATAAAAAATTATTGTATATTAGGGTTGTAATAGTTTTTACCTATTCTTTTATTTGTTTTATTGATGTGTAACAATCGTTACAAGCTGTTTATTTAAGTTCTGTTACATTTGTTTAAAATCTAAACTTATGAAACATTTTTTCATACTATTTTCATTTTTAGGACTTGTAAGTTGTCAAAATGATAAAAAAGAATTTCAACCAGTACCAGCAGAGAAAACCACTAATGAAGTAACACAAGATCACGAAGGTAAAAAACTAATGGAAACCCATTGCTACTTATGTCATAGTCCGAATGCTGGAGAAAATGCAGGAAGAATTGCCCCTCCTATGGTTGCTATTAAAGCTCGATACATCGATAAAGAAGGTTACAATAAAGAGGAGTTTATTGCTGCTGTGACCTCTTTTGTAAAAAATCCAACTGAAGACAAAGCGTTGATGTATGGTGCTGTAAAAAAACATGGTTTAATGCCTAAACAAGTATTTCCAGAGGGAAGTGTTGAAAAAATAGCTGATTTTATGTTTGATTATCAAATAGAAGCGCCTGAATGGTTTAAAGCACATTGGGAAGGTCATGGCAATAAAAATTGGCAACAATCTGGCAAACCTTATAAAGTGGCTGAGAAAGAAAAAACCTATGCTGATATTGGGTTAGAGTATGCGCTTGGAACAAAAAAAGTGTTGGGCAAAAATTTGATGGAATCGATTCAGAAAAAAGGAACTTTAGAAGCATTATCATTTTGTAATCATCAAGCGATTCCTTTGACAGATAGTATGTCGACAAAATTTAATGCTTCGATAAAACGTGTTTCCGATAAAAATAGAAATCCAAATAATAAAGCTAATAAAGAAGAATTGCTATACATATCTCAATTTAAAAAGGAATTGGCTGAAAAAAAAGAAATTAAACCCGTTGTGATAGAAAAAGGGAATCAAGTACAATTTTATTACCCTATTGAAACTAATACCATGTGTTTGCAATGTCATGGAACACAAATTAAACCTGAAGTAAAAAAACAAATCCTGAAATTATACCCAAGTGATTTAGCGGTTGGTTATGGCGAAAATGAAGTGCGTGGTATTTGGAGCATAACTTTTGAAAAAAAATAAAATGAAGCAGTTTTGGAACGAACGTTATGACGAAGATGTCTTTGCTTATGGCACAGCACCTAATCAATTTTTGAAAGATGCTATTCATTATATACCACAAGGTAACATCTTGTTTGTAGCTGAAGGTGAAGGAAGAAATGCCGTATTTGCAGCAAAAAAAGGTTTAAAGGTAAGTGCTTTTGATTATAGTGAATCTGGACAGCAAAAAGCGTTGTCTTTAGCACAAATGCATAATGTTACTATAGATTATTTAGTTTCTGATGTTTTAGCATTACCTTATGAAAAGGAAAGTTTTGATGGTTTAGTGTTAATATTTGCCCATTTTCCTGCTGAAATTAGAAAATATGCGCATTTGAAATTGCTTGAACTACTAAAACCAGGAGGTAAAATTATATTTGAAGCTTTTGGAAAAGAACAACTGAATTATACTTCGGGTGGACCAAAAGATATTGATATGCTATTTTCGGAAGAAGAAGTGAAAAATGAGTTTCCTGCTATTTCATTTGATAGTTTATCTACTGAAAAAATAGTCCTTGATGAAGGGCTTTTTCATCAAGGTGAAGGAGTTGTTGTTCGATTTATTGGAACAAAAAAATAATCTCAATATTACGAAAATGAAAAAACTATTATTTACTAATTGGCATCTGATGCGTTGGGTGCGATTAATTTTAGCTTTTGGTATTGCATTTCATGCTGTTTCAACTGAAAACTATTTTTTTCTATTTTTCGCTTTCTTTTTTTTAATCCAAGCTCTTTTTGATACCGGTTGTGGTTCAAGAGGATGTTCTATATCTCCAACTGATACCACTAATGAAAAATGATTTCTCTAATTTAGCAAATATGAATTTAGTTCTTATAAATTCTATTGAACCCGAATGTGATTCGTGTAAAATGAGGATGCCCATATTGCAAAAAGTAAAAGGGATTTTGGGAAATAGAATTGAAATTTTTAACTTAGACCAAGTTGAATTTAAAGCATTTTCAAAAAAGTTTAAACTACAATCTTTTTCCTCTCTAGCATTATTAGCAAATGGAAAAGTAATTTGGGAAACCTCAGCCGTATCTTCAAAAGATGATTTGATACAAATAGTAACAACACACAATTAAAAACAATCTAATCTAATTTATTATGGATGTAGAAATATTAGCTCGAATACAGTTTGCTTTCACTGTTGCGTTTCATTATATCTATCCACCGTTGAGTATCGGTTTAGGATTATTAATGGTCATTTTTGAAGGACTCTATTTAAAAACTGGAAAAAAAGAATATGAAGTTTTGACTCGATTTTGGTTAAAAATCTTTGCTATTACTTTTGGTATTGGAGTAGCTACGGGAATTATAATGGAATTTGAATTTGGTACTAACTGGTCTGTTTATTCTCGTTATGTAGGTGATATTTTTGGAAGTGCATTAGCTGCTGAAGGCTTATTTGCTTTTGGGTTAGAAAGTACTTTTTTAGGAATTTTAATTTTTGGATGGAATAGAGTATCTCCAAGAGTCCACTTTATTTCAACAATAGGGGTTTTCTTTGGTTCTATGTTTTCCGCTGTATGGATTGTTGTTGCAAATAGTTGGCAACAAACTCCGGCTGGATATCATATAGTAGGTGAAGGTCTAATGGCACGTGCAGAAGTAACTGATTTCTGGGCTATGGTTTTTAACCCTTCTAGTGTGGACCGTATTATTCATGTATGGCAAGGTGCTTTTTTAGCCGGTGCTTTTATGGTTTTAAGTGTACATGCTTATTATATTCGAAAAGGGAAATTTGTTGAATTATCTAAAATAGCTTTCAAGATAGCATTAGTTGTAGCGACTGTAGTTTCCTTCACACAACTATTATCAGGACATAGTTCTGCAGATGGTGTTGCGGTAAATCAACCTGCAAAATTAGCAGCTATGGAAGGTCATTATGAAAAATCGGCTCCAGCTGATTTGTATCTTATAGGATGGGTAGATAAAAAAGATGAAAAAGTAACGGGTTTAGCTGTTCCTGGTGGTTTATCTTTTTTAGTGCATCAAGATTTTAAAGCACCAATTACGGGATTAAATGCTTTCCCAAAAGAAGACCAACCTAGTCAGGTTAATGCTGTATTTCAATTTTATCACATTATGATTTCTATAGGAATGTTTTTGATAGCTCTTACTTTTTATGCTTGTTTTTTATGGTGGAAAGGTAAACTTTTTGAAACTAAATGGATTTTATGGATTTTTTCTTTTTCGGTTTTGTTACCCCAAATTGCTAATCAAGCTGGTTGGTTTGCAGCAGAAATGGGTCGTCAACCTTGGATTGTATATGGCCATTTACGAACTAGTGAAGGCTTTTCACAAGAAGTAGCCGCAAATCAAATTTTGTTCTCATTGATTTTATTTTTTGTAATTTATGCGGTATTGTTTCTATTATTTCTGTATTCCTTAAATAAGAAAATTAAACACGGACCCTATGAAAACGAATCTCACAATCTATTAGAAACAATTTAAACAGTAAGTTATGGAAACATTTTTAGGTATCGATTATCCAACGCTTTGGTATTTAGTTGTAGGATTATTGTTTTCGGGTTATGCCATTTTAGAGGGGTTTGATTATGGTGCAGGTGCATGGCATTTGTTTTTGAGAAAAGATGAGAGTAGAAGAATTGCTATAAATGCTATTGGTCCTATTTGGGATGCCAATCAAGTGTGGTTAATTATTGGAGGTGGTGCATTATTTGCAGGATTTCCTGTTATGTACGCTACTATGTTATCGGCAATGTATATTCCATTTATGTTGTTTTTAATGTTATTAGTTTTACGTTCATCTGCCATCAAATTTAGAAGTGCTGAAGAAATGATATGGTGGCGAAAAACTTGGGATATTATTTATTTTACTTCCAATACTTTAATCGCCTTTTTGTTAGGGGTAGTTTTAGGAAATGTTTTGCAAGGTTTTGAATTAGGAGAAAATTATACTTATAAAGGAGGCATCTTTTTTTCTTTTTTGAGTCCATATGCCATTATGGTGGGATTAACTACGCTTTCTATTTTTATGACGCAGGGCGCTATTTTTCTTTTATTAAAAACAGAAGGAAGATTGCACACACGATTAACTTTTTTATTGAAAAAAGGAATGATTTTCTTTATTGTGAGTTTTTCAATTACATCTTTGTATACCTTAGTATTTATTCCAGGTGTTACAGATAATTTTAGAGCAAATCCAATATTTTTTATTTTACCTATTTTATCTTTTTTAGCTGTTGCTAATGTTCCACGATTGGTTTCTAAAAAGAAATACTTTCAAGCATTAGTATTTTCTTCGCTTACAATGGCTTTTTTATTAATGTTAGTTGCCTTTCAATTGTATCCCACTTTATTAATTTCTAGCATTGACCCAAAATACAGCATTACTATTTACAATGCGGCATCTTCTCAAAAATCATTGGGAATTATGTTAACCATTGTTTTGATTGGTGCTCCTTTATTAGCAGCTTACTTTTTATTTCTCTATAAAACATTTAACGGAAAAGTTAAGCTGGACGATACGAGTTATTAATTTTTCAGTAAACGCCTCGAAAATATCGAGGCGTTTTTTTATGTAACAAATGTTGCTGCAAGGTTGTTTGGTTGATGTTAAATTTGAGTATTAATTTAAAATAAAAAGATTATGAAAGCAAAATTTTTTATAGCAATAGTGATTGCTTTGTTGTCATTTTCTTGCAGTGATGATGATAATAATTCAAACTCTATATCATTAAGTCAAGAAGAAAAAGATGGATTATTGTTTATGTTAGAGGAAGAAAAGCTAGCTAGAGATACGTATATCTACATGAATAATTTATGGGGATTAAATCAGTTCAATAATATTAAAAATAGTGAGCAAAGTCATATAGATGCAATTGTTTCTATTTTAGAACAAAATGATATTGAATATACAATTCTTCCACAAGGTGAATTTTCCTATCAAAATTTACAGGATTTATACAATCAGTTTGTTATTGATGGACAAGTTAGTAGCGAAAGTGCATTACAGATAGGTGCTACCATAGAGGATTTAGATATTGTTGATTTAGAGGATTACATAAATGACTCAACTAATTCCGTATTAATTTCCACTTATGAAAATTTACAATGTGGTTCAAGAAATCATTTAAGAAGTTTTGTTACGGCTATTGAAAATTTAGGATTTACATATACACCTCAATTTTTAACACTTGAAGAATATGAAGCGATATTGAATAGTAGTCGCGAACAATGTAATTAAAATTTAAGCCTTGATAATTCAAGGCTTTTTTATGTAACAAATGTTGCTGTAGCACAATTACATAACAATTAATTTTGAATTATTAAAAGAAAAAAATATGTCAAAAATAGTAGTTTTAGGTGCTGGTATAGCTGGACATACAGCTGCAGCTCACTTAAGAAGAAAATTAGGTAAAGAACACGAAGTTTTAGTAGTTTCTCCCAATAGAAATTACCAATGGGTTCCCTCAAATATATGGGTTGGAATAGGTAGAATGAAATCTAAAGAAGTAATTTTTCCTTTAGAGCCTTTATACAAAAGAAAAGGAATTGGTTACAAACAAGCAAAAGCCGTATCCTTTCATCCAGAAGGTGATGGTTCTGAGCCAAAACCCTATATTTTAGTGGAAGGAGTTTTTGGAGATAATTTAGGGAAACAAGAAAAAGTGACCTACGATTATCTTATTAATGCAACGGGTCCAAAATTGGCTTTTGATATGACGGAAGGATTAGTTCCTGAAACAAACAAAGTGTATTCTGTTTGTACTTATGATCATGCAGAGAAAGCTTCCGAAGCACTCCATAAATTAATTGATCAACTGAAAAAATCAAATAAAAAAGCAAAAATTTTAATTGGAACCGGACATGCAAAAGCGACTTGCCAAGGTGCTGCTTTTGAATATATTTTGAATGTTGAAAAAGAATTGCAAAAATTTGGTGTACGAGATAAAGCTGAAATTATTTGGATATCCAATGAATATGAATTAGGCGATTTTGGAATGGACGGTATGTTGATGGAATACAATGGTTTCAATATGAAATCCAAAGATATGGTCGAAATGATTTTTGAAGATCGTGGTATTAAATGGATTTTAGGAGCTGGAGTTACTAAAGTAGAAGACGGAATCGTACATTATGAAAATTTAGATGGGGAATTTAAAACAGAAACTTTCGATTTTGGAATGCTAATTCCTGCTTTTTCAGGACATGGATTTCAAGCGTATAATAAAGAGGGACAGAATATTACCGAAAAATTATTCAGAGGTTTCATGGTGGTTGATGCTGATTATACACCGAAACCTTACGAAGAATGGACCGTTCAAGATTGGCCTGAAACGTATCAAAATCCAAGCTATAAAAACATTTTTGCACCTGGAATTGCTTTCGCACCACCTCATACGATATCAAAACCAAGAAAAAGTAAAAACGGAACAGAAATTTTTCCATCACCACCAAGAACAGGTATGCCTTCTGGAATTACAGCAAAATTAGTAGCGGATAACATAATAGATTCAATTAAAGCCGGAAAAGAATCGTTACATCACAAAGGTTCATTAGGAAATATGGGAGCTGCTTGTATTGCATCAGCAGGTTATGGAATAACACAAGGAAGTGGTGTAAGTATTACAACGTATCCTATTGTTCCCGATTATAAAAAATATCCAAATACAGGTGGGCGAGATATCAAAAAAACCTTTGGAGATATTGGATTAGCAGGACATTGGGTAAAATTGTCATTGCACTACGCTTTTATTTATAAAGCAAAAATGAAACCTTTTTGGTGGTTAATTCCTGAATAAAATTTTAAAATTATGACACAAAGAATATCAAACACACAGCGTTCCAAAATGCAAAATCCTTTGATACAATTGTTTAAATTCTTTTATTTAAATATTAGAATATTAAAAATAGTTGCGGGTGGACATGGAGGAACAAGAAAGTAACATCATCTACTATTGTTGATGATTGTTTTAGTTTTATTGGTTAGTAAGAGCGTCTTTCATGGGCGCTCTTTCTTTTGTAACATTTGTAACAGGGCTGTGTAACTCTTGTTACCGACTACCTTTTTTTACCAATGTACATTTGTAACATAAAATAAGAATAAAACTATACTATGAAGAAAGTCAACTTATTAATTGTATTAGGGATAGTATCCGCAACAACGTTTGCCCAAGATACTTTGACGATTTCAAAAAATGATTTAATTCAAAAAGTCACTGAAAATAATTTACAAATTAAAGTGGCAGAAAAATCATTTCAGTCTGCAAAGGCAGATTATCGTCAATCGAATGCACTTTTTTTACCTAATATTAACGTTTCGCATACTGGAATAGTTACTACTAATCCTTTGATGGCGTTTGGTTCAAAATTAAATCAAGAAATTTTAACGGCTTCTGACTTTAATCCAGCATTGTTAAATGATCCTGATAAAACACAAAATTTTGCCACCAAAATAGAAGTACAACAACCACTTATCAACTTAGATGGTTTGTATGGAAGACAAGCTGCAAGAGCTAAAATGGATGCTTTTCAATTGCAAACTGAGCGCACTAAAGAATATTTGGAACTAGAAGTTTCAAAAGCGTATATGCAATTGCAATTGGCGTATAAAGCAGTAAAAGTTTTAGAGAAAGCAAATACAACTGCACAAGGGAATTTAAAATTGGTAGAAAACTATTTCAAAAATGGAATGTTGCAAAAAACCGATTTGTTAAACGTGCAAGTTCGTGTTAATGAAATTACGAACCAATTGCAATATGCCAAATCAAATGTGCAAAATGCTTCCGATTATTTAGCTTTTTTATTAAACGAAGATATGGCAGGAAAAACGTATAAACCTGCTGAAGTATTAGATAATACAATTGCTATCGAAAGTATGAATACTACACTTTCTGATTCCAGAAAAGATATTCAAGCGATGCAAAAATCGGCGGATGCTTACCAAAAAATGTTTCAATCGTCTAAATTTGGATTCTTACCTAGATTAAATGCTTTTGGAAGTTACGAATTGTATGACCAACATGTTTTCCAAACTTCAGCTAAAGGGTATTTAGTTGGAGCACAGTTATCATGGAATGTTTTTGATGGCTATAAAAACATCGGAAAAACTCAAAAAGCAAAAGCTGATTTTGAAAAAGCAACGGTTGAAACAGAACAATATAAAAAGCAAAGTCAGTTAGAATTGAACAAAACCAATCGTCAATTACTAGATGCGGAAAACAAAGTGAATTTATCCAAATTAGCTTTTGAACAATCTCAAGAAGCATACAGAATTCGTCAAAACAGATTTACACAAGGATTAGAAAAAACAACCGATTTATTAATGGCTGAAACCCAAATGGCACAAAAAGAATTAGAGCATTTGCAAGCCGTTTTCGAATATAACTTTACAAAACAATACTTACAATTTTTAACGAAGTAAAAAGCAAGAACAAGTTCAAGCGCAAGTTCAAAATCAAAATTTAACAACATGAAAAAAATAATAACAATCATTACACTATCATCTTTAATTTTAACTTCTTGTGGAAGTGATAAAAAAGAAAATGTAGCTGATTTACCTGCAATTCCAGTAAAAGTAGCGGGTAATTCAGGAAATTCAAATAGTCCGTATGTAACAGCAAGTGGAAAAATAGAATCGGAAAATAGTGCTAATTTAAGTACTAGAATGATGGGTTATGTAACCAAAGTAAATGTAAAAGTGGGACAAAATGTTTCGGCTGGACAACTTTTGGTAAGCATCAACAACACCGATTTACAAGCTAAAAAAGCACAAGTGGATGCTTCTATCACACAAGCGACTGCAGCGTACAACAATGCGAAAAAAGATTACGATCGTTTTGTGAATTTATTTGCGCAACAATCAGCTTCTCAAAAAGAATTGGACGATATGACCGCTCGCTACGAAATGGCAAAAGCAGGTTTAGAAGCTGCCAAACAAATGCGTAATGAAGTGATGGCGCAGTTTTCTTATTCGAATATCACAGCTCCATTTTCTGGAACCGTAACTAATACTTTCGTAAAAGAAGGCGATATGGCCAATCCAGGAATGCCTTTAGTAAGTATCGAAGGCGCTTCAAGATTACAAGTAACCGCAATGGTTTCAGAAAGTGATATTTCTAATGTAAAAAACGGAATGCCAGTAAAAATCAATGTGAAATCGTTAAATAAAGAAGTCACAGGTAAAGTATCTGAAGTGAGTTTATCCGCAAAAAATACTGGCGGACAATATTTGGTGAAAGTGACATTAGACAAAACGGATAAAGAAATCTTATCTGGAATGTTTGTAAACGTACAATTCCCAACAGCTAAAAAAGCAACAACTGCTGTAAAATCGGATGTAGTTCTAGTTCCAGAAAATGCTTTAGTAAAACAAGGTCAATTAACAGGAATTTATACCGTAGGAAGCGGCAATGTGGCTATTCTAAGATGGTTAAGAATCGGAAAAACATTCGGCAATCAAGTAGAAGTATTATCAGGATTAGCAGCAGACGAGCAATATATTGTTTCAGCAGAAGGAAAATTATTCAACGGAGCTAAGGTTAGTGTTCAGTAATCAGTCGCAGTTTTCAGTTTTAAGCATTGTCTTTTAAACTTTTAAACTCATAAACATTTAAACTTAAAAAAATGCAAGAAGGTATATCAGGTAAAATAGCCAATTTCTTTATCAACTCAAAATTAACCATTTTATTAATGGTGGCGTTGATGATTATTGGTACTTACAGTTCGTTCTTAATTCCAAGGGAAGAAGAACCGCAAATTAACGTTCCTATGGCCGATGTTATGGTCATGTATCCTGGCGCTAGTCCGTCTGAGATAGAAAATAGAGTGGTGAAACCATTAGAAAAAATCATTGGAAACATTAAAGGAGTGGAGCATATTCACAGTATGGCGATGAATGGTTATTCGATGATGGTGGTGCAATTTTATGTGGGTGAAAACAGCGAAGATTCGTATGTAAAATTATACGACGAATTGATGAAAAACCGCACGATGTTCCCAGAAGGTGTAATGCAACCTATCGTAAAAACCCGTTCTATTGACGATGTTCCGATGTTAGGATTAACACTTTGGAGTGAAAAATATGATGATTTCCAATTGCGTCAAATCGCAGAAGAAGTTACTTCGGAAGTTGAAAAAGTAAAAGATGTTGCGATTACGAAAGAAATTGGGGGAAGAACTCGTGAGCTAAAAGTGGTTTTGGACAAAGATAAAATGGCTGAAAATGGAGTAGATGCGTTGAGCATTATGCAAATGATTCAAGCCAATAACGGAAGTTCACAATCAGGAAGTTTTGTTCAAAATGATGCAGAATATTTAGTAACTACTGGTAAGTTTTTATCGACTTCAGAAGATGTAGAAAACTTGGTAGTAGGTGTGAATAACAACATGCCGGTTTATTTAAAACAAGTTGCTTCGATTCAAGATGGACCTCAAACACCTAAGAACTATGTTTCTTTTGGGTACGGAAAAGCGAATGAGAAATTCTCAAAATTCAATTCGGAATATCCTGCAGTTACTATTTCGGTTGCAAAAGTAAAAGGTGCTGATGCAATGCAGATTTCTGAGAAAATCATTACTAAAGTTGAAAGTTTAAAGAAAAATATTATTCCTGCCGATGTACATGTAGAAGTAACTCGAAATTATGGGGAAACCGCTTCTCACAAAGTAGGAGAGTTATTGTTGCACTTAGGTGTTGCTATTATTGCTGTTACTGTTTTGGTAATGTTGGCCATGGGTTGGAGAGGTGGATTAGTAGTTTTCTTCTCAGTTCCATTAACGTTTGCTTTGACCTTATTTAGTTACTATTTATTAGGCTATACGTTAAATAGAATTACGCTTTTTGCTTTAGTGTTCGTAGTTGGTATTGTGGTTGACGACAGTATTATTATTGCCGAAAACATGCACCGCCATTTCAAAATGAAGCGACTGCCATTCAAACAAGCTGCCATTTATGCCATTAACGAAGTAGGTAACCCAACGATTTTAGCAACCTTTACGGTAATTGCAGCAATCTTACCAATGGCTTTCGTATCTGGAATGATGGGACCTTATATGAGCCCAATGCCAATTGGAGCTTCGATTGCGATGATGTTATCATTGTTTGTAGCATTAACGGTTACACCTTATTTAGGCTACCATTTATTACATGAAAAAGACGAGCAAGAACACAAAGAAGAACAAGGTTTAGAAACGTCTTGGATTTATAAAATCTATAAAAAAATTGAGCAACCACTTTTAGATAATTCTAAGAAACGTAACTTAATGTTCGTTGTTACGATAGTACTTTTATTAGGTTCAGTTTTGATGTTCTTTACGAAATCGGTAGCGGTTAAAATGTTACCTTTTGATAACAAAAATGAATTCCAAGTGGTAATCGATATGCCAGAAGGAACTACTTTAGAAAGAACCGCAGCCGTTACTAAAGAAATTGCGCAATATCTTTCAACGGTTCCTGAAGTGGTGGATTATCAGAATTATATTGGTGCTTCGGCTCCGATAACTTTTAATGGTTTGGTACGTCATTACGATATGCGTGGTGGAAGTAATATGGCGGATATTCAGGTGAATTTATTACACAAAGAAGATCGCGATTTACAAAGTCACGATATCGCAAAAGTAGTACGTCCAGAAGTGCAAAAAATTGCTAAAAAATATGGTGCGAATGTAAAAATTGTAGAAGTTCCACCAGGACCTCCAGTTTTATCAACTTTAGTAGCTGAGGTATATGGACCAAATTACGAAGAGCAAATCAAAGTTGCGAATCAAGTGAAAACCATTTTAGAAACTACTTCTGATGTGGTAGATACGGATTGGATGGTAGAAGCACCTCAAGTAGAATATAAATTGGAAGTCGACAGAGAAAAAGCGATGTTGAATGGAATCGCTCCACAGCAAGTTGTCGGTAATTTGACTTATTTGTTACGAGAAATGCCTGTTTCCAACTTGTATGATGAGCGTTCAAATAATCCAGTTGGCATCACATTATCATTGGAAGATAAAGACAAAACTTCGATGCAAGATATTCAAAATTTGAAAATCAAAGGCAGTCGTGGTAATGTGGTTCCGGTGAGTGATTTAGTAAAAGTTACTACAGATACACTTCAAAATACGATTTACAGAAAAGACCAAAAACGAGTAGTATATGTTTTAGCCGATATGGCGGGAGCCTTAGAAAGTCCGGTTTATGCGATTTTAGGAATGAATGAGAAGTTAGAAAAAATGCAATTGCCAAAAGGGTATAAAGTAAACGAATTGTACATGGATGCTCCAACAGATGAAAGTGATTTCACCGTAAAATGGGATGGCGAATGGCAAATAACCTTAGAAGTATTCCGTGATTTAGGAGCTGCTTTCTTAGTCGTAATTATTGTGATTTACATGTTGATTGTAGGTTGGTTTCAAAACTTCAAAACACCTTTAGTAATGATGGTGGCAATTCCACTTTCATTGGTTGGAATTGTATTAGGTCACTGGGTTTTAGGTGCATTCTTTACAGCAACTTCGTTCATTGGAATGATTGCTTTAGCCGGAGTTATGGTTCGGAATTCGGTCTTACTGATTGACTTTATCGAAATTCGTTTGAACGATGGAATTCCAATGAAACAAGCTATTATTGAAGCTGGAGCTGTTAGAACTACACCAATTTTATTAACTACTGGAGCGGTTGTAATAGGTGCGTCAATCATTTTGTTTGATCCAATTTTCCAAGGATTAGCGATTTCGTTAGTTGCAGGTGCAATTGTTTCTACCTTATTAACATTAATTGTTGTTCCATTGATTTATTACATCACGGAACGCAAAAAATGGGAGAAAAATAATTAAATTATGACATTCTGAACTCGTTTCAGAATCTAAAAAATAAAAACATGAAACTAGTAGTAATCACAGCAATAGCAGAGTTTGAAAAAGACATCAAAAAAATGCTTAAAGAAGCGAAAGTTAAATCGTATTCGTACAGAGATGTAAAAGGTTTTAGAGATGCTTCAGAGGAAAGTGTAGAATCTAATTGGTTTGGTTCAGAAATGAATGAAACAGAATCAATCGTTTTTTATGCTTATGTTTTAAAAGAAAACGTGACTATTTTATTTGATCTAGTCAATAAATTTAATACGCATCAAGAGTCAACTTCACAGGTCCATTTGGCCGTTTTAGCAGTAGAACAATATAATTAAAATCAAAGAGTATGATAAACAGATTAATAAGAGCAATAGCAGGAACCTTCATTATTTTAAGTGTGCTGTTGGGAATGTATGTGAATGAAAATTGGTTTTGGTTTACCATTTTTGTAGGAGCCAATTTATTACAATCGTCCATTACCAAATGGTGTTTGATGGAAGATATTTTGAGAAAAGTATTTAAGATTCAAGATTAAGATAGAAAGTCAGGTGAAAGCCTGACTTTTTTACTGTATCGTAGCTTTATGAATTGTAACAGCATCAATAAAAGCATTTACTTCATCTAATTGTTTGTTTATGCATTCTAAGTCTAATTCTTTTTCTAAAAGTGCTACTGCCCCCGCTAGCGCGAGCATCTTGCTCGTGCCCACAATTAAAATCAACACAGTACGTTAAATATTTTATTTAATTTTATATTTTTGAAAATTGACTTTAACAAAATAAGTACGAGCAAGATGTTCGCACTAGCGGGGGATTATGGGATTGATATCAATCCAGGAGTCTATATTTTAGTCATTGGTGCCGATTTGAGTTTAAAAGCTGGTTGTAAAGGTTGTACAAGATTTTTATAAATTATTCACTATGTATAAATTTGTTAATTTTAAAATTTTTAAAATAAGTCTTATTTTTTCATTTTTTATTAATCTTTTTTTATTTTCAATTTCGTTACTTTCTAAAGATTACGAAATGATAATGAGTATAGGTATATTTTGTTTGATAGGATTTGTAGTTTTAATTTTTTGTGTATTAAAATTTAAAGAGATACAAACAAAAGAAAGCTTTATAATAATAATAAACTTATTTATCAAAGGGGAAAAGACAATAAATCAATATGATATTAAAAAAATTAGAAAAAGTTCTATTTATTTTTTTCCTTTTACTAATGTTATTCATTATGAAGAAAATGGAATAAAAAAATGGTTTTTGTTTTTTGGAGAAATTAATTAAAATTAGCCCCCCCCCGCTAGCGCGAGCATCGTGCTCGTGCCCACAATGAAAATCAACACAGTACATTAAATATTTTATTTAATTTTATATTTTTGAAAATTGACTTTAACAAAATAAGTACGAGCAAGATGCTCGCGCTAGCGGTGGGATATTTTAAGAAAAGTATTTAAAATTCAAGATTAAGATAGAAAGTCAGGTAAAAGCCTGACTTTTTTTAAAATGTAAATCTTAAAAAAGCATTTGGAGTTCTTTCTAATGAAAAAGTATTTACTTGTTCAACAATATTTGTGTTGTTGTTTACACGATAATGTTGATTAATACTAGCTTTGTTATTTAATACATTTTGTATAGAAAAACCCAGATTTAGTTTTGATTTTTTACCCAGATTAAAAGCATAAGAACCTGAAAAATTCACCTGAAAATAGTCTTCTAAATTGGATGAATTTGGCATTTGATAACTCACTGTAGGTGTTTCTGGATCGGTATAAATTGGAGTTGAGCTTGAAGGAAAAGTTGTTGGTCTTCCGGTAAACCATTGTGCGCCAATGGCTAGTTTTATGTTTTTAAAATCAGAAATAATGGCTGATTTTAAAGCATGTTTGATTTCAAAATTATTAGAAAAAGTTGCTGGATTCAATGTATTGAAATCATAATTATTTTCTTGAAAAGTATAACTTATCCATGCAGTAATGGGTTTGAATTGTTTTTGAATTAAAAATTCGGTCCCATAAACGGTGTAATTTCCGCTAGTTTTTACAAATTCAAATTGGTTTTGAAACCCTTGACTCATACTGGTAATTCCATCTACTTTTTTGTAGAAATTTTCCAAAGTTAGCAACCAATTGTTTTTGTTAAATGAAAATCCTAATGATGCTTGATTGCTTTTCACAATAGGAATATCTTCATTATTTGATAAAGTCCATCTTCGTTTTTCGATGCCTAAAAAATCTTGCTGTAAATCTACAATTTGTGAAGTAGTTTGATGTTTGCTTTCACCCATAATTTCCAATTGAAAAAACGGAGTGAATTTATAATTTAACTGAATTCGCGGTTCAAAAATAAAAGTAGAAAACTCCTGAATATAATTTTGTCTAAAGCCAATTCGACCATTAAATTTATCGTTGGCAGAACGGTATTTTAGTTCAGCAATTAGTGCGTGATTTTTTAAAACTTCTTTAATTTTTCTCGAAAAAACAGGCGTATTTACAATATCTACATTTCGAATACCAATTTCATTGAATTGATAGCCATTTAAAAAGGTAAATTTATCCGATAAAATATGACTGTTTTGCAATTTTATTCCTGTATCTAAAATAGTGTTTTCTTGATTAAAAATTTGATTGTTTTCAATCGATTCATTTTCAGAATTAATGTTGTAATAGGAAGCATAAATCGAAATTTCGCTGCTGTTTTTTACGTTCCAATCGGTTTTTAGCAAAGCGTTAACGCCATACGTTTGTTGTTCTAAACAGCTGTATTTTGAAGTTGTAAGATTATTCTCTGTTTTAGTTTGCAACACATCTAAAACGTTACTAATACTCAAAATATCAACAAATAAATCTGTTTTTTGTTTTATTTTTTGATGATATTGTGCGGTAAAATCGTAAAAGTAAAAATCTTCATTTGAATTGTATTTAATATTTTGATTGTCAAAATAATTAGTAACGATAGTGTTTTGAAAAATTTTATTGAAGTAATTTGTGTAGGTTGGAGAATTTACTAAATCTGTGTAAGATCGTCTTCCGCTAATTTCAATATTTGATTTGTTTGACGTTTTTACTTTTGTATAAAAATCGGCATTAATTAAGTTGATTCCAATAGCGCCTTTTGTGTTTTCTATTGAATCAGCATGGGTTGAAATTAGTACAGAACTCGAAACTCCATCGCTATAAAAAGCAGAAGTTCCGTTTTTAGCAATATTTATTTTGTGTGCTAAATTGGGATTTAAAGATGATATTAATCCAAAAAAATGCCCTGTTTGGTATAATCTAATGCCGTTCCAAAGAAACAAATTTTGGTCGTGTGTTCCGCCTCTTACACTTGTATTTGAGATGCTTTCGTCGGTAGCATTAATTCCAGGGATTTGCTGTATAGTTTGAAACACATCGGGTTCTGTCAACCCAGGAAGAAGACCAATTTTTTTAGGTTTTATTTCGTAAGTGCCCTCTCTTTTTTTATTGATTCCTTTGGTTAAATATAAGGTTGTTACAACTGGTTCTAAATCATTTATTACACTTTTTAAGTAGATTTTTGGACAATTTTCTACATATAAAAATGAAGATTGAATAATTTCTGATTTGTAATTCAAATGTGAAATTTCGATGGTATTTGCAGATTTTGTTTTAAGTTCAAAAAAACCAATCTCGTTTGTAATAGCATAAGAGTTTGTTCCAGAAACTAGAAGTGTTGCATTTTGTATGGGTTCTTTGGTTTCTTTATCCAAAAGATAGCCACACAAAGGTTTATCAAGTTTTTGATTGTTGCTTACTGAGATGTGTTTTTCAGAAATAAATTCAAATTTTAATTGTGTTTTTTCAGAAATATAGTTCAGTTTTTCTTGAAGAGTTGCTGAATCCGAAGGAGGAATTAATTTAAAAATCGCAATTTCTTCTTCAATAAAATTAAAATTTACTTCGTGAGTTTTGCCAATGTTTTCAAATATTTTTTTCAATAAAATAGCTTTGCCATTGTCTTGTGCTCGAAGCGGTAAGACAATGACAAACAAGCTAAATATCACTATTAAAAAACGATTGTAATTCATTTACTTTTTTACTAATTCAAAACTTGTTTCGTTTGATTTGTTTATTTGTAAATGATAGGTTGAGGCAATTATTTGTAAGGCTACATCTAAATTATTACTTGGAAGTTTTCCAGTAAATAATTGTTCTGTTGCTATCGTATTTGTTTTAATGGTAACGTTATAGGTGTTTTCAATATCAGTAATAATAGTTTTTAAGTTTTGATTAGTAAAACTCATTTCTATTTCATCAGAAGCCCAGTTTGGCATTGATAATGTTGTTTTTCCTTCTTTTTTAGTGTCATTTTCAAAAGTAACTAACATCCCTTTTGTTAGGATAAGTTCCTGATTCTTGTAGTTTACTTTTACTTTTCCTTCGTAGCAAGTGACTTCAAAGGTGTTGTCTTTTGAATTTACATTGAATTGTGTTCCTAAAACGGTCACTTTTCCTAAATTCGTATTGACTTCAAATGTTTTTCCTTTTGCAACTTTAAAGTAAGCTTCACCTTTTAAGTCAATTGTTCTATTGTTTTTCCAGAAAAAAGTTTTGTATTCTATAAACGAATTTTTATTCACGATAACTTCTGAATTATCTGGTAAATTTACAGTTTGCGTAAGTTCAGTACCGTAATATTTTTCTTTAAAACTATTAACCATAAAAAAACTTAATCCCAAAGCAATAACTAAAACAGCAGCAATCCGAACGAACCAATTTTGTTGTAGTTTCACAACTTTTGTTGCTTTTTTAGTAGCAACAACGTTGCTTAACATTTTATCTTGGTCAAATGCAGGTGTTTTTAAGCGAGCTGAATTTTCTTTGATTTTTTCATACAAAGGAAAGTCCGGATTTTGTTTAAATTCGGCTAATTCTTCAGCAGTAAGTTCGTTATTAAGCCATTTGGCTAATTTGTAATCTTCATCCATAATTTTTGTATTACAATAATGTAACAAGTATATTGTTATTTACCCTACTTAGTTCATGCCATTTTCAATCCAAGTGCGAACAGCGTTTATTTCGTTTTCAGAAATTTTATCACTCATAAAAGGCATTGGTGTAACTCCAGCTTCGTGATTTATTGCTTTTAAAAGTTTTCCATTTTTCACAACCTCCATTACTGTATTTTTATTTGAAAAGTCGTACCCATTGGCAGGAGATTTCCCAGAATGACAACCAATACAATGATTCTCTATAACTAACTTTAAACTGTTTTCAAATGTAAGGTCTGAAGTTGTTATTGAAGTTTCTTCACAACTATTATTTTGCATGCCTTGGCTCACCCATTTTAAAAGGATGTTTTTTTGATTACTTGATAATTTTTCATGAGGGTAAGGAGGCATTTTATTTCTCAAAATCACTTTCGTTAACTCATTTTTTTGTTCATCATCATCCTCCTCTATTTCAATTGTTGCTAATATGTTTTCATAGTTGTTAAGCAAGACTCCGTGTGCATTTTTTTTTGGATTATGGCACATTATGCATTTTGTTTGTAAAATTGGTAAGACCTGTTGTTTAAAATAGATAATAGTAGTGTCGCAACCTATAACTTTATATTCTGGGTTTGAATTATAAAAAATAGTTTCATTAGTTTTAAAACTAAAAAATAATACTGATGCTATTGCTATAAAAAGTACTATTGAAGATGAATAAATTGTACTTAAAGATTTTTTTTTCATAAAAGATTTATTTAGTACTTAAACAAATATATTGTTTTTTACCCTACTTAAAATTTTCTATTTCTTTTTTTAGTTCAATTAAAGCTAGGTGAATACGCTTTTCAACCGCTTTTACACTAATGTTTAATTCGGAGGCAATTTCGGCATATTTTTTACCGTCAATTCGATGCATTAAAAAAGCTATTCTTTGCGTTTCGTTTATATTATTAATTGCTTTTAATAGTTTAGATTCAAATTGTTCTTGCTCTAATATATGTTCTGGGTTTTCGTTGGTTCTATCGATTAAAGTATTGTTGTTTTCATAGGTAAGAACTACTTTATTATGTGCAATTGCATTTAAGGAATTGTTAGTTGCAATCGTATAAATGTAAGATTTAGCTTTTTCAATTGGGACATCTTTACAATTTTGCCACAGTTTTATAAAAGCTTCTTGTGTTGCATCTTCTGCCTGTTCAGTATAACCAAATTTGTAGTAAAGATAATTTCGTAACCCTTTTGCATGGGTTTTGAAAAAAGTTGAAAAAATATTTTCTTGGCAAATGGTATTATTTTCAGACATCTTTGAATGAATTGCTAAAAATTAATTAAACCTTAGGGAGGGTTTTGTAAAAATGAATTTTTATATAGTTGAAACAAATATAAACATTTTTGATTTTAATTATTTTTTTAAAAATTAGGTAGGGTAAAATTAATTTGAATTGTTTAACTAATATAAATCCAAAAAATAATAATCATGAAACTAAAACATTTTTTAAATTTAAGTTTAGTAGGTTTGCTTTTAATGTCATGCCAAAGTGAAGAAAATGAAATCATTCAAGATACTAGTCAAAATCTATCAAAATCTTCACCATTAACAAATTTAATCTCTAGGGTTTCTCAAAATCCTACATCAACTGATAATTTGTTAGACAATTCAAGTTGTTTTAGCGTTGTACTCCCAGTAACTGTTATTGTTAATGGACAAAATATTGTAGTTTCAAATCAAGCAGATTATCAAACAGTTCAAGATGCAATTGATGCATTTTCAAACGATGATGATATTGTAAATTTTGTCTATCCAATCACGGTTCAATTTCAAAATTTTACCACACTTGTAGTACAAAATTCAGATGTTTTAGATGATATTATGGATGATTGTGGTGAAGATGATGGTTTTGATGAAATAGAATGTATTAATTTCAATTTTCCAATTGTGGTTAATGTTTATAACGCAAATAATCAATTAGCTGAAACAATTTCTATTGCAAATAATGTACAACTATATAATTTTTTAGAGTCGCTAGAGGATAATGAGTATATAGCGATTCAATATCCAATTT
>DIST01000004.1:21881-29201 GCA_002421645.1 Flavobacterium sp. UBA6203 | reverse complement strand
AAAACAGCTTCTCCAGGATGGTATAATTCTGCCGCTTTTGAAGTGGAAGCTAATAAGGCTGGATTATATGCAAAGAGTATTAATGGTGATGCTTTTTCTAATGAAGTAAAACAACAAACTATCGATATGATTAAAGCTGATTTAGGTCAGATTGATTTAATTATTTACAGTTTAGCTTCTCCAGTGCGTCAACATCCAGTAACAGGAGTTTTACATCGTTCTACTTTAAAACCTATTGGAAGTACTTTTACAAATAAAACGGTTGATTTTCATACGGGTAATGTAACAAGTGTTTCAATTGAGCCGGCTAACGAAGAAGATATTGCAAATACTGTAGTGGTAATGGGTGGTGAAGATTGGTCAATGTGGATGGATGCTTTAAAAGGAGCTGGAGTTTTAGCAGAAGGAGCAACTACGATTGCTTATTCTTACATTGGACCTGAAGTTACAGAAGCTGTTTACAGAAAAGGAACTATTGGAAGAGCAAAAGACCATTTAGAAGCTACGGCTTTTGAAATTACAGAGAAATTAAAAGATATTAATGGAAAAGGATATGTTTCTGTAAACAAAGCATTAGTTACTCAGGCGAGTTCAGCAATTCCAGTAATTCCATTATATATTTCATTGTTATATAAAATCATGAAAGCTGAAGGAATTCATGAAGGTTGTATCGAGCAAATTCAACGCTTATATGCAGAGAGATTGTATTCAGGTAATCCAGTTCCAACAGATGATAAAGGAAGAATTCGTATTGATGATTGGGAAATGAGAGCTGATGTACAGGAAAGAATTGCTAAATTATGGGGCGAATCTACAACTGAAACTCTAGTTGATTTAGGAGATTTAGCAGGATACAAACAAGATTTCTTAAATTTATTTGGATTCGGATTTGAAGGTGTAGATTACCTAGCTGATACCAATGAAATGGTTATGATACCTAGTATTAAATAATCACAAAAATATATTATTTTGTTATAAAACCCTGAATTTTCAGGGTTTTGTGTTTTTTATCGATAAAAAGTGATTTTTGCCGATATTTTTTTTTTTGATTTTTTTAAGTGAAATAATTCTCATTAAATTAGCAGTTGCTTAACAATTAATTAATTATTTATTTCATGAAAAAAATTACTTTATTTTTATTTGCCCTCTTTGCGTGTTGGCAAATAAATGCACAAGTTGCCTACACGCATGGTTGGGAGCCAACAGGTTTGGGCTCTTGGACCACAGCTGGTACAGGTACATTTGCAAGGAGTACAACCACTCCATGTACTGGAAGTGCTTCAGCAAGAGCAAATGTTTACTACAATGGTACAAACACATTTACTTCTCCTTTGTTAGGGACATCAAATGGAGGTTTGATTACTTTTGGTTTTGATTACAAAGTGACACTTTACAGTGCTAACACAACAGGTGCACCTGCAGCTCAAGTACAAATTGCTGTGCAATGGTCGACCTCTACCACTGGTCCATGGAACACTTTAGAAACAATAAACAGTTCTAATCATGTAGTTTCTTCGAGTTGTGCAAACAAGTCTTACACTTTTGTTGCTCCAGTTGGTAATGTTTATGTAAGATTTTTAAGTACAGCTGTTGGTGCTTCAAGTGATTTGTATTATTATTATGATAATATTTCTGTATCACAGGGAGCAGCTCCTTCTTGTTTTTCGCCAGTATCGATGACAGCTTCAAGTTTAACAGCAAGTTCAGCTGTAATAACATGGCCTGCTGTTACTCCAACACCAGGAGTAGGATATGAATATTATTATTCAAATACAAATGTCGCTCCTACTGGTGCTGGTACAGCTACAACAGCTTTAACTGAAAACTTATCAGGTCTTACAAGTAATACTATGTATTATGTTTGGTTACGTTCAGATTGTGGTAGTGGTGATTTTAGTGCTTGGTCTGGTCCGTTTTCTTTCAAAACATTATGTGATGCATTCCCAATCCCTTTTAACGAAACATTCGATTCTACTTCTTCTTCAGAAGCTTGTTGGACAGTTTTAAATGTTAATGCTGATGCTGATTTGTGGAATTTAAATTATGCTACTACTCCTATTACAGGAGATCAATCTGCTAATATGTATACAGATGGGAATGCTGGTAATAATGATGATTGGTTAATTTCGCCAAAAATTACTTTGAATGGAAACCAAAGATTGGTTTTTAAATATAAAGTTCAATCAAGTTCAGAGCCTAATGACTTTAGAGTTATGTTGTCTATCGCAGGTAATGCACCAGCTGATTTTGCTTTTGAGTTAGCCCCTTTAGCTAGTTATTCTAATACAGCAACCGAGACAATGGTAATTCCTATGTCAGGAATTTCTGGTGATGTTTATCTTGGATGGCATATTCCATCAGGTGGTTTAGATGGATGGAGATTGTATATTGATGATGTATTAGTTGAAGATATTCCTGCAACACCTCCTACTTGTGTAGCAATTACTTCTCCTGTTTCAGGAACTGCAGATGTGTCTTCAGGAACAATTACATGGGCTAGTGAAATTAATGCTACTGGTTATAACATCAGTGTAGGGACTACACCAGGTGGAACAGACGTGTTAAATAATTTTGATCTTGGTAATGTATTAACTTATAATTTAACAGGTTTATTAGGAGGTACTACTTATTATGTAACGGTTTATCCATACAACGATAATGGAGTAGCAACAGGCTGTACTGAAATAAACTTTACTACTTGTGATGTGGCTTCAATTCCATTTAATGAAGAATTTGAAACAATTACAACAGGTATTCCATCATGTTGGGGAATTGCAGGAACTACCACTACTGCTGGTTATCATTTTTCTAGTTATGCTACAGGAAATGTAGGAAGAGGATTAAGATTTGATTCTTATTTGAATGCTTCAGGTAGAACTTCTGAATTAACTACTCCAGTAATTGATGCTTCAACTGTTAGTTCATTAAGATTGAAATTTTATTATAAAAATCCAACAGGAGGTAATTTTGAAGTTTTAATATCTTCTGATGGAGGGGCTACATATACATCTTTAGAAACAGGATTAATTAATACAACTAACTGGACATTGAAAACTTATGTGATAACTAGTCATATAAGCTCAAATGTTAAGGTTAAGTTTGTTGGGACAAGTAACTGGGGTAGTGGTGACGCTTATGTATATTTAGATGGTGTTGTACTTGAAGAAATTCCTGCTACTACTCCTTCTTGTGTGACTTTGTCTTCACCAGCTAATGGGGCTATTAATGTGTCTAACACAACATTAGTTTGGCCAGCTAATCCAGATGCTACAGGGTATTACATTACTGTGGGTACTTCTGCTGGTGCTTCTGACGTGTTAAATAATTTTGATGCGGGTAATGTTTTAACATACCATTTATCAAATTTAGTTGGTGGTACAACATATTATGTAACAATTACTCCTTATAACACATTTGGAAGTGCAACTGGTTGTACAGAAAGTAATTTTACAACTTGTGATGAGCTTGGAGATTTTTCTGAGAATTTTGATGGATTAACAGCGACTAATTTAATTCCTGATTGTTGGTCTAGAGTTTTAAGTGACGGTGTAAGTACTTATGCAACTGTTGGTACATCTGGAACTAATTTTAGTGCACCTTACAGTATATCATTATATAACTCTAGTTCTCCTTCAACTTCAAATATCATGTTAGTAACGCCTTATATAAATAATTTAAGTGCAGGAACTAACAGATTAAGATTTATGGCAAGAAACTCTTATGATACCGAAGATATAGTTGTTGGTACAATGAGTAATCCTGGTGATGCATCTACTTTCACTCCTTTAGAAACAGTTGATGTCAATGGAACTTTTGATCAGTATATTATTGATTTTACGGGTTACACAGGAACAGATAAATATATTGCATTGAAAAGACTTTCAACATCAACTTATACTTATGTATATATTGATAATGTTATTTGGGAAGCAGTTCCAGCATCTGCGCCAACTTGTGCTGCTAATATTGTTGCAACACCTGATCCAGCATGTGGTAATTTTGCTAATTCAATTACTTGGGATGCAACAGCAGGAGCAGACGGATATTATATTTCAGTTGGTACAACCACTGGAGGTACTGATATTGCAAATAATATCGATTTAGGTAATGTAACTACATATTCTTTCTCAGGAAATTTTGCTACGACCTATTTTTATACTGTTTCTCCTTATAATGCTATAGGTACAGCATCAGGATGTACAGAAGGTTCATTTACAACAAATGCAAATGGATGTTATTGTATTTCTGGTCCAACATCTGTTGATGGAACGGGTATAACTAATGTACAATTAGTTGCTACAAATTTCCCTAATTCTGTTTCAACAGCTCCTGTTTACAATGACCACACTGCTACTCCGGTAGATATGCCTAGAGGTATTAATAATAATGTTCAAATTACATTTGATGTACCATCATGGGGAACAAATAGTTATGATTACAATACTATAATTTGGATAGATTCTAATGACAACTTTACTTTTGAGGCTTCTGAAATTGTTTTCACAGGGGTATCACCTACAACTGCTACACCTACGTTGTTAAATGCTTCATTTGTAATGCCAGGTACTATTTCATTGGGGCAACATAGAATGAGAATCGTTGCTACAGATTCTGAACAAATCCCAGCAAATCCTTGTTATGGTGGGACTTATGGTGAAACAGCTGACTTTACAGTTAATGTGGTTGCACCTTCATGTGCACCTCCAGCAGCAACAACTAGTATAGTTAACGATTGTGCTAATTCTCAATATTTTGTAAATGTAAATGTTACAGATTTAGGAAATGGTTCACCTGTTATTACTGATGGAACTTCAACTTGGCCTGTTTCGGCTTTAGGAGCACAAAATGTTGGTCCGTTTGCTTTTGGAACCCCTGTTAGTTTAACAATTTTACATGGTTCTGATTCTTTGTGTAATTTAACATTAGGAACATTCAACTATGCAGGATGTCCTCCAGTAAATGATGAGTGTAACAATGCTACTGTATTAACACCTGGTGGTGTATTTGGAACTAATCCTCTAGTTGGTACAAATGAGTTTGCTACAGCTTCTTCTGGTGCTCCTGCTCCAGGTTGTGCATCTTATTCAGGTGGAGATGTTTGGTATCAAGTTACAGTACCTGCTTCAGGTTCAATAACGATTGAAACTAATAACAATTCAAGTAATATTTCTGATACAGGTATGGCTGTATATTCTGGTTCATGTGGAACTTTGACATTAGTTGAGTGTGATGATGATGATAGTAGTGATGGTAATTTCTCATTGATTTCATTGACAGGAAGAACTCCAGGAGAAGTTTTATTAGTGAGAGTATGGGAATATGGAGGAGGAACCGAAGATACTTTCCTAGTATCTGCTTATGATGCTTCATTGTCAGCAGGTTCTTTTGACAACTCTAATTTCTTAGTATATCCTAATCCAGTAAAAGATATGTTAAATATTTCTTACTCATCTGAGATATCTTACGTTCGTGTTGTTAACATGTTAGGTCAAGAAGTAATTTCTAAAGATATTAATGCTACTTCTACTCAGTTAGATATGTCTCACTTAAGTGCAGGTGCTTATTTAGTAACCGTTTCTTCAGGTGATGCATTAAAAACACTAAAAGTTGTTAAGCAATAAGCATTATTTAATATAATGATTAAAGTCCCGATTTATTCGGGACTTTTCTTTTTTATTATCTTTGTAAAAAAAAAGTATGTTTTTTTCGTTTATTGTTCCAGTATATAACCGACCTGATGAAATTGATGAATTGCTTGAGAGTCTAACTAAGTTTACTTCTTCAATTCCTTTTGAGGTTGTAATTATTGAAGATGGTTCAACAATTCCTTGTGAGAAAATTATAGAAAAATATACCGATAAATTAACTATTTCCTATTACTTTAAAACAAATTCTGGACCAGGAGATTCTCGTAATTACGGAATGACAGTGGCCAAAGGAGATTATTTTGTTATTTTGGATTCTGATTGTATCATTCCTTCAAATTATTTAAGCCAAGTTCAAAAAAGTTTAGAAGAAGAATATGTTGACTGCTTTGGAGGTCCTGATGCTGCATTGGATTCCTTTTCCAACATTCAAAAAGCAATTAATTTTACGATGACTTCATTCTTAACTACTGGAGGAATTAGAGGAGGAAGTGAAAAAGTAGATAAATTTCAACCCAGAAGTTTTAATATGGGATTATCTAAAAAAGCTTTTGAAGCTTCTAATGGTTTTGGTAATATTCACCCAGGTGAAGATCCAGATTTATCTATTCGATTATGGAATTTAGGTTTTAAAACGAAGTTAATTAAGAATGCTTTCGTCTATCATAAAAGAAGAATAAGTTGGGAGAAATTCCAAATTCAAGTTAATAAATTTGGTAAAGCACGTCCTATTTTAAATTTTTGGTATCCTGAATATACTAAAATTACATTTTGGTTTCCAAGTTTATTTTTATTAGGCTTTCTATTCTCTGCGTTATTGGCCATTTTTAAAATTTACTTTTTTATTGCTTTATATGGATTTTATTTTTCTCTATTATTCATAAGTTCGTTATTGTCCAATAAAAGTCTAAAAATTGCGTTGTATTCTTTATGGGCAACTATAATTCAGTTTTATGGTTATGGAAAAGGTTTTTTACAATCCTATTATAAAATCTCAATTTTAAAACAAAAACCTCAAGAGGCATTTCCAGAGTTGTTTTTTAAGAAATAGTTATGACAAAAATAATTGGTTTAACAGGTGGAATTGGAAGTGGGAAATCTACTGTAGCAAACTACATTGCATCAAAAGGAATTCCTGTCTATATTGCCGATGAAGAAGCCAAGAAAATTATGGAAAGGGAAGATGTTAAACAAAAAATTCAAAATTTGTTTGATCAATCTGTTCTCAATTCGGATAATTCACTAAATCGTAAAAAAATAGCCGAATTCGTTTTTAACCATCCAGAAAAGCTAAAAAAGTTAAATACTATTGTTCATCCAGAAGTACAACTGCATTTTAAAAATTGGGTAAAAGAGCATGGAAATTTTCCCTACATAATTAAAGAAGTTGCTATTCTTTTTGAAACAGGAGGAAATAAATATTGCGATAAAATCATATTAATTACTGCTCCAGAGGAACTTAGGATAGAAAGAGCTATGAAACGTGATAATTTAACAAAAAATGATATTTTAGTTAGAATCAATAACCAATTGCCTGATTCTAAAAAGAAAAAATTGAGTGATTTTGTGGTTGAAAACATAGATTTAAACAAGACTTTCTTAAAAATTGATGAAATTCTTAAAATTTTAGCAAAAATTTAAAAAAAAGTATATATGTTAATCTTTGGTTAATGTA